>JH610790.1 GCA_000252485.1 Prochloron didemni P4-Papua_New_Guinea
GTTTTAGTTTTATTTTGTCGATATTTTTAGAAAATATTAATTAATAATTTGCTTGAAGAAAATAAACTAATCTTTAATCTGACCTCCGTAAAATAATCAAGCCGGGAAAAACTAAAAAGGGAATACTCAAGAAACCGAGTTTCTCTCCAACGTTTTAGATTAATTTCTAAAATAATATAATAGAAGAAACCCGGTTTCTAAATCCACGGGAGAATTTCCAAAAAATTCTCTAGTTATATCTTAATTTTCTCCATCATTTTGAGAGATTAACTGTTGTAATTCCTCCACCGAAGCTACCGTAACCGCTCGTTTATGGAGCTGTTTCAAAAACTCAAAATCCTCTATCCCATTGAGAACTGCAATTAATTCTGAAGGTACCTCAGCAAACCTGATTTCTAGAACCTCAATAATTGACTCCCTTTTACTTCGCAAACTTTCTAGTTCAATACCTTGTTTAATTCCCTTTTCAATTCCCCGTTCAATTCCCAATCGTTCAATACTGGTAATATAAGGCATTTTTTTTTCCTCCTCTATGCTACTCACTTCATAATTAAACCTTTCGGTTAACTCTTTCGGTAAAGTCATCATCCAATCAACTAACCGAAATAACTGCAGAATTTGTTCCTTAATGGGAATACTCAAGAAACCGGGTTTCTCTCCAACGTTTCAGATTAATTCCTAAAATAGTAGAAGAAACCCGGTTTCTAAACCCACGGGAGAATTTCCAAAAAATTCTCTAGTTATATCTTAATTTTCTCCATCATTTTGAGAGATTAACTGTTGTAATTCCTCCACCGAAGCTACCGTAACTGCCCGTTTATGAAGCTGCTTCAAAAATTCCAAATCCTCTATCCCATTCAGAACTGCAATTAATTCTGAAGGTACCTCAGCAAACCTTATCTCTAGAACCTCAATAATTGACTCCCTTTTAGTTTGTAAATTTCCCCGTTCAATTCCTCGTTCAATCCCCCGTTCAATTCCTTGTTCAATTCCTTGTTCAATTCCTTGTTCAATTCCTCGTTCAATTCCCAATCTTTCAATACTGGTAATATAAGGCATTTTTTTTCCTCCTCTATGCTACTCACTTCATAATTAAACCTTTCGGTTAACTCTTTCGGTAAAGTCATCATCCAATCAACTAACCGAAATAACTGCACAATTTCTTCTTTGCTATAACCTCCGTCATACAGTCCTCTGATTATACTTAATTTGCTGCTGAATCTTTCCGAGGCATTGTTTCGGGTTGCTTTCGTTTTCAGATGTGCCATCACCATGATAGCAAAAGGATTGCGACTTGCTGTTAAAGCTGACCAATTCTTTTGATAATCTAGG
>JH610791.1 GCA_000252485.1 Prochloron didemni P4-Papua_New_Guinea
ACACCCCTGTTCTATCTTTTTATGAATATTATCAACAACAAATACTAGCCTTGGATGAACAAATTGAGCAGTGTTTAAGTAAATTTCAATCTGAGACTACTGAACCGACTCCAAAATCTGACAAGAAAAAACGTCGTCGTTCTAATAGTCCTTCATTTGATTTACATTCTCATCTTTATCGCATCGCAGGAGTTGATTTTACAACTATTGATGGTTTAGATGTTCTCACTGTTCAAACTATTATTAGTGAAGTTGGATTGGACCCAAGTAAATTTAAAACTGTTAAACATTTTTGTTCGTCTTTTGGATTGTGCCCCGGTTGTCGTATTACTGGTGGCAAAGTTAAAAGTTCACAAGATGAGTCAAGTAAAGAATCGAGCAGCCAATGCTTTCAGATTAGCAGCTCAAGCCGTTAGTCGTTCTCAAACTGCTTTGGGTGCCTTTTATCGCAGAATTAAAGCACGTTCTGGCGCACCCAAAGCTATTACTGCAACTGCACATAAAATTGCTTGCAGTGCAGTTCGGCTCCGCTCACTGACCGCGGAGTCGAACTGCCCGTCTTTTTTATACTTTGTGGACTACTAAAGAATCTTATTTAGATAAGGGTGCTGATTATTATGAACAACAGTATAAACAAAGAACTCTCAATCGCATCTCTAAAAAGGCTGAATCCCTTGGCTATCAATTGGTAGAACTCCCTCAAGCTTGATTAAGTTTCTGGAGAGTTGACAGTTGATAGCTCCTGAGGTCGAATTCAAAATTCAAAATTCAAAATTCAAAATTTAATTCGTGGCGAATGTCTCCGCAAAAAATGGCATAAACTTGCAAAAGCCTTATCCCTCTTAGGTTTTAGCTTGTTGTCAATTTTCAGATTCGGTCGAGTTGACAGCTTCTCAGTGACCAGTGACCAGTTTTCAGTTTTTGACTTGTCGGTCACCAATAGTAATTTCAGAAACTGTTAAATCCCTTAGACAGTAGTAGCAAAATTCATGGGTAGGGTGCGTTCGTAACGCACCGGCGACCCGCTCTGATCTGCGAAGATCCCGTGGTTTTTCTTTTACTTTATCAAAATTTAACTTCAACCTGTAAACTGCTATATCTAAAATTATCTTTCAGTATTTTTGAGCAACTTCAAGCGATAGCGACCAAGAGCCACTGGACGACCAGCAGCAGCAAAATAATTTGGATCTTGAGGAGATAAATAAATAGCTGTTACTTGCACAGCTTCCATTTGATCGTTAAATAAAAGTTGATAAGATGTCTCCGTTTCTACTTCATTAAAATAAATCTCAGAGTCGCGAAATTGCTGCTGAGTTATTTCTGTGGCAATAAATCGATATGGTGCAGGAGTTTCAGTCCGCCGACCCGTTACAGTAGTTAGGAGTTGGCTGTTATTTCGCAAAAAGGTTATTTGTTGATTGGGATTATTGGGATCTACTTTGACTGATAGTACGGCACGATTGCCTAAATAAGCCCGAGCAATGTTTAAGGCATTAAAAGCTCTGTCAGCAACTACTGGCTGTTTCTGGGTGAAAACAAAACTCAACCAGTTAGTTTTTGCAGTAGAATATTGTTTATTGAATTTAACTTGGAATTCCACTGGTTTATTTAAGTAACTGCTATTCCCTTGAAGCCCAGGAGTGACGATTTCCGGTGCTAAGGGTGCTACGAGATTCACTAAAGTGCTGGTGACGTTCCAAGTTCCTGCCATCCAGTCAGGATAAACTAAATCTCCCAGCGCTATTTTCACGCTCGGTTTACCCTGCCATTGAGGAAACTGCTCTAAACGCTCGGACAAAGTACCTGCCACGGTAGGTTGAGTAAGAGAGAAGAATATCAAGAGTAAGGAGCAAATCAGACGGAACAATTTCATTGGTTTTCCCCAAGGACGATGCTACCAAATATAATATATAATAGTTGACAGTTGATAGTTGATAGCTCCTGAAGTCGAATTCAAAATTCAAAATTCAAAATTCAAAATTTAATTCGTGACGAACATCTGGGCTATTATGGCATAAACTATACTCGCCTTATCCCTCTTAGTTTTTAGCTTCTTGTCAATTTTCAGATTCGGTCGAGTTGATAGTTGACAGTTGATATAGTGTAACCCAGGAGGCTCGCAACGGATTTTGTGTATATTCTTAATTGTTCATTGTTTATTGGCCATTGTTCATTGAATAACCCATCCCCAACAACTAAAATTACCATTATCATCCCTGTTTTAAATGAAGCAGCGATGATTCAATCTATTTTAGCCCAACTTATCAACGACCCAGAGCTAGAAGTAATTGTAGTTGATGGGGGCAGCAAAGATAATACCGTTAGATTAGTTCAAGACATGGGGGTGAAAGTCATTGTTGCTCCCCTGGGACGGGGAAAACAAATGAATGTTGGGGCAACTGTAGCGACGGGAGATATTCTCTTATTTCTCCATGCTGATACTCAGTTGCCTTCCGGTTTTGCTGCGATAGTTCGGGAAACACTCTCTTTACCGAAAATTATTGCTGGCGCTTTTGAACTGAAAATTGATGGGGAAGGGCAATCGCTCCGGTTTATCGAAAGAATGACTAACTGGCGATCGCGTTTTCTTTCTCTCCCCTACGGAGACCAAGCTATTTTCTTAAAAGCCTCAGTATTTAAAGAAATAGGAGGTTTTCCAGAACTACCAATTATGGAAGATTTCCAGTTGATTCGACAACTGAAACGAAGGGGAAAAATAGCCATTGCTCGCCCTCCAGTTCTCACTTCAGCTCGCCGTTGGCAAAAGTTGGGAGTTTTGCGCACAACTATCATTAATCAACTGATTATTATTGGTTATTTTCTCGGCGTTCCTCCCATTCAACTTAGACGCTTTTATCAATTTAATCTTCAAAAGCCCAATTGATAGTTGATAGTTGATAGTTGATAGTTGATAGTTGATAGTTGATAGTTATACAGCTTGCGGTGATCGAAAAATAAGCTCGATAAAAAGCGATAACAAACAACAAGGCGTGGCAGTTGATTCTATCAAAACCCCTCTAAACTAAATCTATTACAGTAATCCAATCTTGGTAATTTGGCTCTCGGTTTTCCGTAATTGCCACTAATTTCACTTGCAATTGTTTCGTTATGGGTCGCTCTGATGATAAATTATAATTCTCAATTCGTTTCACCGGAGCTATTTTAGCCGCCGTTCCGCAAAGAAATACTTCATCGGCAATCAACAATTCTGATTTATCAATAGGTCTTTCTATGACTTCAATGCCCAAGTCTTTAGCAATAGTTATAACACTATCCCTGGTAATTCCTTCCAGAATATCTTGGGAAAATCCGGGAGTAATCAACTTGCCATTGCGGACAATAAAGACGTTCATTCCCGTAGCCTCGGAAACCTTGCCTTGGGAGTTCAATAAAATTCCCTCATCAAAACCAGATTCTACTGCTTCTGTCTTGGCTAAAGCGGAAGTAATATAAGCTCCACTAATTTTACCTCTTAAGGGAAAACTGCGGTCTTCTTGTCTCTGCCAAGAACTAATGCGACAGTTAATTCCATCTGGGGATAAATAATTTCCCAACTCCAAACCGTAGACGAAGAAATCTTTCTCTATATTATGCAATCGGGGCGCAATACCTAAATCGGAAGCGTAGACAAAAGGTCGAAGATAAAAAGACTTATCTGGTTGATTCTTCTTGACAAAATCTATAAGAACTGATTCAATTTTAGCTGCTGGCAAGTCAAACTGAAGGAACCTGGCACTATTGCTCAATCTTTGGCAATGACGGTTCAATCGGAAGAGTAAAACCTGCTCTGGGTTTTGAGGGTTCTGGATGCCTCGCATGCCGCCAAAAGCTCCCGTACCATAGTGTAACGCTTGGGTGGCAATGGAAACATTCGCTTGTTCAAACGGGATAAATTGACCTTGGAAGTAAGCAATGGGTAAAAAATTGGACATTGTGGTTGTTTTTGATTAATTAATTATAGCAGTGGCTTGGATGGGATTAATACAAGGTGCGATTATTTGTGAGATGGTGCTGGCAGTTTTCTTACTCGGTGAAAGTAATAGCCGTAGCCGTGACTACATCAACTATCAACTATCAACTATCAACTGTCAACTATCAACTATCAACTGTCAACTGTCAACTATCAACTGTCAACTATCAACTATCAACTTATTGTTCGAGCCACCCAGCAAGATTCTGTTTTTGAACTGGAGAAGGAGTGGCGACACTTACTATTTGATAGTGATTGGGTTTGGGTTCGGCTAATGTCACGGGGAAAGTCTTCAGTTCGTCCTGATGGAATACCGTTACGGCAATGGTATCCCCAGCCCGATAATTTCGCAGGCGCTCGTTTAATTGTTGGCTACTGACCCGCATTTCGTCAATAGCCAACAACTCGTCTCCTGCATCTATACCCCCCACAGCAGCAGGTGAACCAGCTTCCACAAATGAAATCTTGGTAATGCCGTTTTCTAGTTTAGCTTTAATTCCCAGATGAGGAAAAGGTTCTTTATCCATGACGGGAGCAAGTTGCAAGCCGAAGGGTTCCAGATATTCCCCTAATGGCAACTCTTCTGTCCCGTAAACATAGCGTCCGAAGAAATCTCTCAAATCCATTCCCGCGACTGATTCAATTGTATCTTGTAATTCTGCGGCAGTAAAGCCTATTTCTTCCTTGCCAAAGCGCTGCCACATTAGAAACATCACATCGTCGAGCGATCTCGAAGAGATCCGGGGAGCGGTGCGCCGATTTTGGTGACGTTCTCGAATCAGCAAATCCAGCATCAAAGATACCATTGCTCCTTTCAAATAATAGGATATTTGGGAATTATCGCTATTAGCATCTCGACGATAAAGCTTAATCCAAGCATCGAAACTAGACTCATCCAGGGGTTGTACTTTCCTGCCGGGAATAGTGAGATATGTGTTAATTTCTTTGCCTAAGATTGCCAAGAAAGTTTTCTGGTCGTAAATTTTAGCTCGCAGGGGAATCACCATATCGTAATAGCTGGTAGTTCCTTCGCAAAACCATAAAGAGGTGGTATAATTTTCCCCATCGTAATCAAATTTTTCCAGGGCTTTAGGGCGAATCCGCTTTACATTCCAAAGATGAAAAAACTCGTGAGCCACTAACTGGATAAAGCGGTTATATTTCTCCCGGGAGCGAAAATTAAAGCGAGGGTAATTTAAAGAACAGCAATTTTTGTGTTCTAAACCGCCAAAACCGCTGGCGGATAAATGAAGGAGAAAAAGATAGCGATCATAAGGCAAGCCACCGTATAATTTTGCTTCGGTAGTAATAATTTTCTTGATATCCTCGATAATTTTTTCTACCCTAGCATTACCTTCTCCCCAAATAGCTAACTGATGGGGTTTACCTAATACTTCAAATTGTTCTAGTCTGTGGTTGCCAATTTCAAAGGGACTATCTACCAAAGTATCAAAATCTTCGGCCTCAAAAGTATTTGTTTCTCCTGGCACTAGGGGTAGGGAAGTAGTTACTTGCCAATTGTCATTGGGTGGCACAATTGTAACCCGAATCGGTGCTTTTTCCCAACCAGGGAGATAGAAAAATAAAGCAGCACCGTTAATATAACCATGGCTGGAATCCAGATGGTTGGTGCGAACTGAGAGGTCCTTGGCAAATACCCGATAACTGACAGTGATTTCTGTAATATCTTTTGTTTCAACTTGCCAGTGATTTTTGCTCAGTTTGTAGCTGGATAAAGATAGAGAATTATTGCTTGGAGTTGCTTGAAAATCTTGGACTTGTCTGGCATATTCCCGAACTAAATAAGAACCGGGAGTCCACACAGGCATTTTTAAATCTAAGGTAGGAGTACCCCAATTTCTTATTTCTAAGCGAACCTCAAATAGATGGGATGCTGGCTCTGACATGGCCACTACATAAGCGATTGTAGGCTGAGAGTTATCGGTTGGCAAATCGGGTTTAGTTAAATTCATGTAAGAATAGATAATGGGAAATTGCCAATGGGTAATGGGCGATTGATAAGATTATAGCGCTACGCGCAATTCAAAATTCAAAATTCAAAATTCAAAATTAGGCTATGACTAGGTTTCAGGCTTTATTAATGACAATACCTAAACCCGTAGTGCTATATTATCTTATAGTATAGCAACAACATAGTTTTAAGCCAGCTTTTCATTGATTAAGATTGATTCGATCTAAAAACTTTAGATTTAGATTTAGATTTAGATTGATTTTTAATTGTTATAGAAGTCAAAGCCTAGTTAGGAAAAAAATGTAAATACACCAGACCCAAGCGCTCTATCAACTATCAACTATCAACTATCAGGAGCCATTGTAATGTCTCCTGTTTTGCCGTGTTGAATAAGGGAAATAACTCACTCAGACCGTTGGGTTCCATACAAAAAAAATATAGGAAATAGTAAATAGTTGAGGACTTGCTGCAATCTTTTCTAGCACATTTAAAATCTCTTTTCCGATTGATTGCGATCTATTCTTGGGCAGTCAGCAGTCACCAAGCAGCTTTCAGCTATTTCTTGAAAATTATTTAGAGTTAAAATTAATTAGATTGACTATTTTTCATGGAGCTTTGCTGGTAGACTAACTTAGTAGCCAACCAAATCGCTTCTTCCATGCTAGTAGAGTTAGCGATTCCTTTCCCAGCAATATCAAAGGCTGTACCGTGGTCGGGGGATGTTCTGATAAAAGGCAAGCCGATAGTGGTATTAATGGCTCGGTCAAATGCCATTAATTTTACTGGAATTAAGCCCTGGTCATGATATAAAGCTAAATAGCCGTCACTGGAACTGTCAATATTATTATACCAAGCTTGACCTGGTTCCACCCACATGGTATCAGGGGGTAAGGGTCCAATTAACTCTATTTCAGTTCGCTTTTCTCGTTCCTCTATTAACCAGGGAATTAACCAATCTTTCTCTTCTCTCCCCAGTTTGCCATCTTCGCCACTGTGGGGGTTTAAGCCAGCGATCGCGATTTTAGGTTTCCAGATCCCAAAATCTGCTTTCAAGCATTGGAGGAATAAATCCAGTTTCCAGGCCATTAGTTCTCGGTTGAGGGTTTGGGCAACTGCAGCTAAGGGAATGTGGGTGGTAGCTAAAAGAGTGCGTAAAGTCCAGCCTGTATGGGGCGATCGCGCCACAAACAACATGCCATATTTTTCTATTCCCGCAGCTTCTGCCAGTACTTCTGTTTGTCCGGGATAATCGTATCCTGCCAGTTGCCATAAGGACTTGGCAATCGGAGCGGTGACGATACCTTGGTATTTTCCTGCTAGAGTACCGGCGATCGCCTCTTGCAAGTAAGCAAAACTAGCTGCGCCCGTCACTGCAGAACCCTTGCCCATTTCTATGGCTGAACCTAATGGCAAATCTACAATAGATAGTTGGTTGGGGTCAATGATTGTTTCTGGGGGGACAATGGCTTGTAGATGCTGGTATGTTTTCTCCAGCAACTCCCCGCTACCTATAACTGTAATCTCGCACCGTTCCTTGATTGAAGGATTAGCTAGTGCTTTGAGAACTACTTCCGGTCCGATAGAAGCTGGATCCCCTATGGTGAGGGCTAAATGGGGTAATCGTGCTAAATTTTTTTCGTTCATCACTGGAAAATGGCCACCTCTTGTTATAAAATAATTCTTAATCCAACTATAAATTGTTTTACAATCCTATTGGGAGAACCAACTCATGAATGCTGAAACCTTAATGGTCAATGGCGCAATCTTGTCCTCTACTCTAATTTTAGTCGGTTTGGCTCTAGGCTTTTTACTGCTCAAAATCCAAGGTGGCGAACCAGAGTAAATCAATAAACAATAAACAATAAACAATAAACAATTATCAATATTTATCTTCCCTTATCCTATAAAATAGTTGATAATTGATAATTGTTGATTTGTAATTGTTGATTGTTATAGCAATCAAGAAAGGCGATTGCTATAATCTCTTAATTCATTCTCTATCTGTAAGTAAGATGATATGGAGACATCGTTTTACTCCTTAGTTTTTGAATCCACATGACAGTTGCTCTATCAACTATCAACTGTCAACTATCAACTGTCAACTATCAACTGTCAACTATCAACTATCAACTATCAACTGTCAACTATCAACTCTAAATGACTCCCTCAATTGAATTTTTTGCAGGAATTACTGAAGAATTAAGCAATGTTAGCTTGCGGCGCAATAAAAGAACCGGAGTTCCCAGCGTTCTGATGACCTTTGACACCCTCAAGGCGATCGAACAATTTAATTGCTTTAGAAATAGCTTCAATGGGGCTTTATTGCTGATGGATTCGGAAGGAGAAATAAACATTGAACCGAAGTCGTTGAAGTTTATCTTCGGCGGAGATGATGGAGATGAAATTCAGCGGGTAGAATGTAGCTTTAATCTGGAAGAAAAAGAGAATTTTGACAGATTCATGCGGTTCATGAATCGTTATGCAGAAGCCAATGACATGGGATATCAAGATAAGAAGGAAAAGGAAGAAAAGTGAAAGTAGCAATAACTGGAGCCACCGGATTTGTAGGCAGTGGTTTAATAGCTAAACTAGCAGCCAAAGGAGAAGAAATAGTTGTTTTTACTCGGGATGAAAAGCGAGCTTCCCGTGTTTTTCCTCCTTCTGCTTATCCTAAATTAGAACTAGTAAGTTATAACCCCACCCAGTCCGGTGAGTGGCAGCAAAAGATTGCAGGTTGCGATGCTGTCGTAAACTTAGCTGGAGAACCCATTGCCGAACGGTGGACACCAGCAGTAAAAGAGAGAATTTTGTCCAGTCGCCAACTGGGAACTGAGAAAGTTGTAGAAGCAATAGTTAGTGCTAAAAAAAAGCCGCAAGTATTAATTAATGCCTCGGCGATCGGTTATTACGGCACCAGTGAAACAGCTACCTTTGACGAGAGTAGTTCTCCTGGCAACGATTTTCTGGCTGAAGTTTGTCAGCAGTGGGAAGCTGCAGCCGAGAAAGTTAAAGCAGCAAGAGTTAGATTGGTAGTTTTGCGCATAGGTATTGTGTTGGGTAAAGATGGGGGAGCGTTAGCCAAGATGCTACCAGTTTTTAAACTTTTTGCCGGGGGACCGTTAGGGGATGGGAAACAGTGGTTTTCTTGGATTCATCGGGATGATTTAGTCAGTTTAATTATAACGGCTTTGGAACAGAAAAAGTTAGAAGGAACTTTCAATGCTACTGCGCCAAACCCAGTGCGTATGAATCAGCTTTGTCAAACTATTGGAAAAGTGATGAAGCGTCCTTCTTGGTTACCAGTTCCTGGTTTTGCCTTAGAAATGTTGTTAGGAGATGGAGCGAAAGTGGTTTTAGAAGGTCAGCAAGTGTTGCCCAAACAAACTCAAGCAAAAGGTTTTGAGTTTCAATATCCTACTATCGAAGCTGCTTTGAAAGAAATTGTTTAATAACTAAAAACAAACAACCAACAACCAACTATAGCAATGAGCAATGAACAATTAACAATGAACAATTAAGAGGTTAATAAGAAAAATGCCCCTTTCGCTTTGTACAAAGGTGATGCAGCAGATGCAGCACTTTTGTACAAAAATGTAGCATGTAATATGAAATAGGAAAATGTTTGCTACACATAGGGAAGATCCCCCTAAATCCCCCTCTCATTTGGGGGACTTTTTCTTCTCCCCCCTTCAAAAGCAGGGCTGTTTCATTCTAATTTTTTGCGATCAGGCGGAGCCTGCCACTGCGTGATCGCTGCGAAGCAGATCCCTGCGGGATCGCGCAGAAGTTTTCCTGGCAATGTTTTCAGCCATTTTTTTCTGTTAAAATACAAAATACTAGTAAAAAATCAGCGCACAGCTTCGCGGATCTCTTCGAGATCGCAGGCGACAAAACACTTTCAAAACCTCAGAAAAAATTTTGATACCGAGAATGAAACAGCCCTGCCTCTCATTTGGGGGGCTTTTTCTTCTCCCCCCTTATTAAGGGGGGCTGGGGGGATCCAACCGTAAAGCATTGGCAAACAACTTATAAATACTATTCTATTTGTAGCAAATATTTTCAGATTTGATATAACGACACCAGCGCGAAGCGCTATATGATTGAATGAATACAATAAACAATAAACAATAAACAATAAACAATAAACAATAAACAATAAACAATAAACAATAAACAATAAACAACAAACAACCAACAACCAATAACAAACTGTAACTTTGGAGTTGCTCTATAACTTGCACGATAATTTAAGATCTAGGCAAGGTTTAAATAAGGAAGATGAGGAGTTAATGATGCGTTTGGAACCTCTTTATAAGAAATATCGGGAAGAAGCGGTACAAGAAGGAGTTCAACAGGAAAGGAGAAATACCATAGAAAATATGCTGTTAGCTCGTTTTGATGCGTTAGACCCGGAACTGGAAACAATTATCGAGCCTTTATTGGCTTTATCTTCTAGGGAATTTTATCCCTTATTATCTCAATTATCTCGTGAAGAATTATTGCGCCGTTTTCGAGCAGATAATTAAAAGATAAAGCCCAAGTAATGGTGGGCAGTGCCGCACCCTACAAAATTCTGTATAGGTCGAGCTGGATTTGAACCAGCGTAGGACAAAGCCTGCGGATTTACAGTCCGCCCCCTTTAACCACTCGGGCACCGACCCATTTGTCTTGGTATTACTGTTGTAACATATAATTTTTCCAATTGCAATACATTTGAGAAATTTTTTTTAGTATATTCTCCAATTAGGATGGGAGCGATCACCATAGAGTTTTCTCTTTCATTTGCTCATATAAATATATGACTATATAGTCAAGAAAATAAGAGTAATACTCCACACCTTTATCAAGAAATCCCAGAAAACTCCTAAACGGGAGCTTGACATCGCTAAACGGAGACATAGATTTGGATTATCCCTTGAATTAGAAACCGGGAATAAGAGCAAAAATTTTTATATCAATAGGCAAGTAATGGTAGAAACCCGGTTTCTGCGCTGAAGAAGGAATTTAATGAATGACTGTTTCATCTAAGCAGCACTTACGCAAAATTTGGTTGAAGGTGCTATAGGTAAGTGGACAGATAAAATTAATTGTGCAAAAAAATGGCTGAAACCCTTACGAGTCAAGACAGGTTATATCCAATCAATTTTGTCCAAGTACTTAGTGTGGTGCGTTGCGAACGCACCCTACAAATAGAGTCTGAACGAAAGAATTCAATGAATGACTATCTCATATAATATGAATTACGAAAGTATTTGCTACAAATAGTTTATTTTTCGTAGGTTGGGTTTCCGTCACGAAACCCAACACAACAACCGGTGCTGTTAGGTTTCGCTATCGCTCAACCCAACCTACAATTGTTTATAACACTATTTATTGTATCTGTAGCAAGCATTTTTACATTTGATATAAGTACATGATGACCCATGATGAATTAAAGCAAAGTGCCTTAGAAAAGCCAGAAGTCCAAGCAGCTTATGAAGCATTAGAATCTGAATTTGCGCTTTTGCGCCAAATGGTCCAGGCGCGTCAATTAGCCGAGTTTCCTCAAATAAAAATTGCTCGAGAGATAAGCATAGCTCCTCTAGAATAGTCGTTAAGTCATCGCATATCGAAGGCAAGCGTCAGCACCCCGCTCTGAAGAGACGGGGCTTCGTGCCTCCCTCCTAGGATAGCTGACCAGTCTAAGTTCTCTTTATGGGGACTACGTTTTTCAAGTCATGACACCCACGAATGCGTCGCTAGTTCATGGCTCTGTCGCTTGTTGTTAAACAGCTCTACGAGGGGTAAGGCAGTGCAGCAAGCCTAAAAAGCTTGAAAAACATTGACGAAGCAAACTAACCCTAGAAATAGGAGTATATGGGGGATTTTATTTCCCCCGTCCCCTGACGGGGACGGCCAATAAATTAGCCGCGTCAACTTCATCCGCTCCCCCCCTTCCCGAAGGGGGGGCGGCTGACCTTTGCCCGAGAGGTATCGTGAATATCCTCAACCTGCAAGTCAGGGTAGTAATCCTGAATAATCGTGTCAAAAGATAGTCCTTCATCGACCAATTCCAAAATATTTTGCACGGTGATACGTGTTCCCACGATGAAAGGCTTACCAAAGTGGATTTTAGGATCTACCGAAATTCTATCCATATCAAGATTAAATAAAAATGTTTCTCTCTGTTATAGAGTAGAATCGACTATTAAAGCCTCAGACCATTCCAATGCTTCAACTTCCCGTTCTTGATCTGCAGCCATCTGTTGATAAGCAGTATCCAGATCTTCCTTGATGACATGAGGGCGTACAAGATTCTCAACAAACTGGCTCATAGCATCTTTCCCTACAATCTTGTACAGCCCTTCATATACTTGTTCGTCTATACTGATAGTTAGTTTCTTGTGCATGATGAATAACCACTTTCTCATGTCAGCTAGAGTATTAGTCAATTATAATCTATCGATAACATTTATTGCTAGGAGCTTCTGGCAGCGGAAAATCTTCTCTAGTTCAGGCGGGAATTATTCCTTATTTAGCCGATGAGTGGGGAGTTTCTAAGTTAGAAAGATTCACCTGTGTTCCCGATATCAATCCTTTTGCTTCTTTATACAATTGTTTACCTAATGAATATAAAATCAATGGCAATCCCTTGGGAAAGGAAAATCAAAATCCAAATAATAACCGGCAGCTAATTGAATTTATTGATAACTTTAAAAAAGTTCCCATCGATGGATTATCTTTATCGATCAGTTTGAAGAAATCTTTACCAGTACCTCCTCTAAGCCCAAACGAGATGGATTTATAGCCAATCTGGTGGCCTTAATGAGAAAGCACCATAGCTCTGTCAAGCTTGTTTTGGCCATGCGATCTGATTTTATCGATAATCTGAGAGAATATGGGGATTTAACTAATGAAATAGAAAGTAAAATTCGCTTAATGAGAGAACTGACGGAATCGGAACTCAGATTAGCTATTGCCGAACCTGCTGCGAGAAATGGAGTCACTTTTGAACCGGGTTTGGTGGAGCAAATTATGAGGGATTTCCATCAACAAGCTGGTTCTCTACCTTTATTGCAATATACTTTGGATTTATTGTGGGAAAAAGATAGAATATGTGCTGAAAAGAGAATTTTGCAGCTGGAAACTTATGAAAACTTGGGTGGGGTTTCCGGTGCCCTGGAAAAACAAGCTAATGAAATTTACCAGCAGCAACTTAACCATGAGGAGAAAAAAGCTGCGGCGAAGATTTTTATCCAATTGATAGATTTGATAGATTTGGCGGTAAAAAAACCAGTTACTAGAAGGGTAGAACGGTCTAAGTTGACTAGGGACCCCATTAAAGCCAGTACTTTAACCAAGCTAATTAAATTTCGTCTTCTGGTTAGCGGCAGAGAGCAATCTACTCAGGTGGAAGTTGCTCACGAAGAATTACTTCGCTCTTGGGGATTTATCCAAAATTTAATTCAACAACAGGAAGAAATTCTCATTCTTAGAAATCGATTAATTAGCGATACGGAGCGATGGCATGAGTTAGGCCAAGAAAATCCAGAACTGGCAAAAGATGAACTTTGGATTGGTTCTAAGTTAGAGCGAGTTCTGGAACTGCTGGATGAAAAAGCTTTGGAAAATTTGGAGGATTTGCACCAGCAATTTATTCAAGCAAGTGTTCATAAGCGCGATCGCCAGAGGAGAGAAAAGGAAGAGCAAAGACAGGGAGAGTTGGCAGCAGCTAAGAAACTAGAAGAAGATAATAAAAAGCTGCGTCTGGGGGCAATATTTCTTGCCGTTGCCTTGGTGGGGGCAATGGTTGCTTTTGTATTTGCTCGCGATCGACAGAAACAGGCAGAACTAAGTCAGGCAGATTCTCTGGCTCGTTATTCTCTTTCTTTGTTGAATAAAGGGAAAAATTTAGATGCTTTACTGGAAGCGATTCGAGCGGGAAAAATATTGCAAAAATATAAGGCAAGGGATCCAGAGGTGATGGCTGCTTTGATAGGAAATGTCTATGAGGGTAGGGAACGGAACCACTTGGAAGGGCATGATGATATGGTCTTTAGTGTCAGTTTCAGTCCTGATGGCCGGATCTTAGCTTCTGGCAGTTATAAGACCATCAAACTCTGGAATGTACAGACGGGAGTAGAAATCTGCACTCTCCAGAGGCACAATGACTGGGTCAAGAGCTTAAGTTTCAGTCGAGATGGCAAGACTTTGGCTTCTGGCAGTCTTGACGGCACCATCAAACTCTGGGATGTACAGACGGGAGAAGAAATCGACTCTCTGGAAGGCCACGATGAGGAGGTCTGGAGCGTCAGTTTCAGTCGAGATGGCAAGACTTTGGCGAATTGCAGTTCTGACGGCACCATCAAACTCTGGGATGTAGAGACGAGAGCAGAAATCCACTCTCTCCCAGGCCATGATGACTTGGTCTGGAGCATCAGTTTTAGTCCTGATGGCCAAACCTTAGCTTCTGGCAGTTCTGACGGCACCATCAAACTCTGGGATGTACAGACCGGAGCAGAAATCCACTCTCTGCCAGGCCACGATCGCCCGGTCATTAGCGTCAGTTTCAGTCGAGATGGCCAGACCTTGGCTTCTGGCGGTGAGAACGGTACCATCACACTCTGGGATGTGGAAACGGGAGCAGAAATCCGCTCTCTGTCAGACCACGATAACTGGGTCATTAGCTTCAGTTTCAGCCCCGATGGCAAGACCTTAGCTTCTGGCAGTCTTGACCAGACCATCAAACTCTGGAATGTACAGACAGGAGCAGAAATCCGCACTCTCTCAGGCCACGATAACTGGGTCAATAGCCTCAGTTTTAGTCCCGATGGCAAGACCTTGGCGAATTGCAGTGAGGACAACACTATCAAACTCTGGGACGTACAGACCGGAGCAGAAATCCGCACTCTCAAAGGACACAATAACTCAGTCAATAGCGTCAGTTTCAGCCCCGATGGCCAAACCTTAGCTTCTGGCAGTGAGGACAAGACCATCAAACTCTGGAATCTGGACTTGGACTATTTAATGGAGCGGGGATGCGATCGCATTCGCAATTATTTGCTTTACAATCGGAATGTGAAGGAAGAAGATAGGCGCTTGTGCGACGGTATTGGTAATTATAACAATGAGCTTGGGAATTGCTATAGATATTATTCAATTGCTCTTTCCTTTCCGAGATAAATAAGGTTGTGGTGGGGGGTGTGGTCAAAAGTAGTTGTTTTCGGCTGAATATGTAGAAAGTCAATCGTGGGGTAGCCCTCTGGGCTGCTGATGCAATCGCGGGTAAGCCGCGACTTAAAATTCAACTGTTTTCGACCGCACCCTGTGGTGGGCGATGCCCACCCTACAATTCTCTATTGTATTTAAAATCATCATCTAATCAACTAACCGAAATAGTTGCAGAATTTGTTCCTTAATGGGAATACTCAAGAAACCGGGTTTCTCTCCAACGTTTTAGATTAATTCCTAAAATAATAGAAGAAACCCGGTTTCTAAACCCACAGGATAATCTACAAAAATTTTCCTATTGGCTCTTAATTCTCTCCATCATTTTGAGAGATTAACTGTTGTAATTCCTCCACCGAAGCTACCGTAACCGCTCGTTTATGGAGCTGTTTCAAAAACTCAAAATCCTCTATCCCATTGAGAACTGCAATTAATTCTGAAGGTACCTCAGCAAACCTTATCTCTAGAACCTCAATAATTGATTGCCTTTGAGTTCGCAAACTCCCTCGTTCAATTCCTTGTTCAATCCCCTGTTTGATTCCCTTTTCAATTCCCCGTTCAATTCCCAATCGTTCAATACTGGTAATATAAGGCATTTTTTTTTCCTCCTCTATGCTACTCACTTCATAATTAAACCTTATCCGTTAACTCTTTCGGTAAAGTCATCATCCAATCAACAATGGGGATACTCAAGAAACCGGGTTTCTCTCCAACGTTTTAGATTAATTCCTAAAATAGTAGAAGAAACCCGGTTTCTAAACCCTCGGGAGAATTTCCAAAAAATTCTCTAGTTATATCTTAATTTTCTCCATCATTTTGAGAGATTAACTGTTGCAATTCCTCCACCGAAGCTACCGTAACTGCCCGTTTATGAAGCTGCTTCAAAAGTTCCAAATCCTCTATCCCATTGAGAACTGCAGTTAATTCTGAAGGTACCTCAGCAAACCTTATCTCTAGAACCTCAATAATTGATTGCCTTTGAGTTTGTAAACTCCCTCGTTCAATTCCCAATCGTTCAATACTGGTAATATAAGGCATTTTTTTTCCTCCTCTATGCTACTCACTTCATAATTAAACCTTTCGGTTAACTCTTTCGGTAAAGTCATCATCCAATCAACTAACCGAAATAACTGCACAATTTCTTCTTTGCTATAACCTCCGTCATACAGTCCTCTGATTATACTTAATTTGCTGCTGAATCTTTCTGAGGCATTGTTTCGGGTTGCTTTCGTTTTCAGATGTGCCATCACCATGATAGCAAAAGGATTGCGACTTGCTGTTAAAGCTGACCAATTCTTTTGATAATCTAGC
>JH610792.1 GCA_000252485.1 Prochloron didemni P4-Papua_New_Guinea
AGCCAGGGGGTAGTTAGAGTCGAGGCTAGTGTTACCACTAGACCCCTCTCCTGCCGAACCGTGCATGCTGCTTTCGCCGCACACGGCTCTAAGTTTCATAGGAATTTCTCCCATCTCTACATCGTTTGACGGCCCTCAGATTTCTGAGAGTGTATCTCTTGGTGCTGGTGACAGTGTCTGTGTAGTGCTACCAGGTTGGAAGACTTCCAATTGTTATGGTTCCCATCCTTGTGGTGCAGTTCTACCACTTCATCACCCAAAAACGATAATCCACAGTGTCCGCATCGATGGTTTTGTTTCTGGAGCGCCCTTGCTGTGTGATTGTTGTACAACTTAGAGTTGCGTTTCCCCCAGTAAACCAGATTTCCATCATAAGGACTATAATTCTTTTTGACGTTTATAAACCGATTTTGGGCGTACTCTACACTTGGGAACGCTTTTTTTATTTGTTCGTTCGTCCATTGCCGCTTGTTTCCTATCTTCTTGTTCTTACGGATTTCCTTCCTTATGAACTTCCACGTGTTGTGGTTGAGCGCCCATAGGTCGTGATTTTCCATATCACAATACTGATAGTAAGTGCGCCATCCGCGAACTATTGAACCCACCTTTTTGATGCGGTCATCTAGTTTGAATCTCTTGTCACGAATCGTTGACTTGACCTTATCCCGCAGTTCCCGATATTTCTTATCCGTAGGAAAGCTCTTAAATCTTCCGTCGGGCAAAATAAGGAACTTGAAACCTAAGTACTCAAACCCATCGTTGGCCTTGACAAGTTTGGTTTTCTCCTCGTTCAACTTGACTCCTCTTTCACTGAGGAAGCTGTCAATCTTCGCCCTCAGCTCATCCACGCTTTCGTCCGGTTTTAGGATAAAAATACAATCATCCGCATACCTCAATCCATTACCCAGGTCTTCCAACCCATGTAGGGAGATATTAGCCAGGAGAGGAGATATTACCCCTCCCTGAGGCGTACCCTTTTTAGCTGTAGGATACTCTGCTTTGACCCCAGCCTTAATGGCTTTCCACAGTTTACGTTTAATCCATTGTGGTAGTTGGGTTTGACTCATCATGAATTGATGGTCGATGGAATCAAAGAATTTCTCGATGTCGATGTTCAGGACTAAGTACTCACTTTTAGCTTTCCCCCTGCCCTTATTGAGCTTATTGAAAACCATCTTTTGAACATCGTGGGTACTTCTACCTGGCCTAAATCCGTATGACCGGCTGCTAAAGTAGGCTTCTATACAAGGCTCAAGAGCGTACTTGGTGATGCACTGACACACGCGGTCATATATGGTGGGTATGCCCAGTGGGCGCTTATCCCCGTTTGGTTTCGGGAGGTATACCCTTCTCAGCTGCTGGTGTTCCCAGGTTTTGAGATTGATTGACTCGGCGAATTTAACTCGGTTTTTGATACTGACCGTGGAAATTCCATCCACTCCCGCAGTCTTTTTACCAGAGTTTAGTTGGGTGATTTGACGAACTGCTAGAAATTTTGCCGCCCTGCTATTTAAGAGACAGTTTTGGAGTTTCTTAACCAAATGTGAATCACCGTTTCTTTGAGCTTTGTAGATTCGGCATTGCAATCTGAAGACGACCCGTTGAAATTTCTTCCAGGGTAGTGCCTTCCATTCCTCGATATTCTTATTTGAATTCGCACCGGACATGATTAACTCCGCTTATTACTACTGCTGAAACTGTGAGTAAATTTACTACTCACTCCTATCCCGACCATTCCGATAAAAGGTTACTAGTCTCTCCACCAACTCTCGAATCGACCTGAGAGTGGAAGTTTGGCCGGTTTTTCTTCGTTCCTTCTTTCCGATGTGGTCTCTCAGCTTAAGAATTTGCTGGGATTTCTATAAGGATTTGGTGAAGTTGTTACTTCTCTTTACAATTGACCACTTTTCGTCAACTTAGGCTTCTTCATTTCGCCGGACATCTACCCATAGGCTGCCTCTATCGAGAGAAGGATTAGGCGGGTATTTCGATGCCTTAGTCAGTGGGACAGATTCCCTGCTGCCAAGCTTTTCGACGCTTTTATAGAAGATTCAGACGTAACTTAGCCATATTGACTTGCTATCAGCGGGATGGATTACTTGGTGCTGCGTTCAGCTCCTTATCTGTTTGTCCATTACTCCGCTCTGTTCCCAGCTTCGCTTTGGTTAGTAATTCCTCCACGTGGGCAGGTAAGCTTTCACCTGAGCCTTTCAGGGGCAGGGCTTTCACCTGCATCAGAAAGAAAGTTATATAGATTTCAAGGTTCTATACCTGGATTTAGGCTTTCGACTTACCTAGTTACTAGGCAGTTTCTAAGCTTCTCGTCCAGAACGAATCGCAC
>JH610793.1 GCA_000252485.1 Prochloron didemni P4-Papua_New_Guinea
CTGCTCTTTCTTTCCTAAATCTTTGGTTTCTCTATCGTTTGAAGCTGGACTTTCTAACTCTCTAACTCTCTCTACTTCTAGAGACTTCTCTTTCCTTCCTAAATCTTTGACTTCTCTATTGTTTGAAGCTGGACTTTCTAACTCTCTAACTCTCTCTACTTCTAGAGACTTCTCTTTCCTTGATGCCACTTCTATCGCTTTTGTTTCCCTCTTTCCTTTGTCTTCTTCTCTCGTTTCCTTTCTTTCTTCAGAACTGCTTGACCCTTCTGGAGTTAATTCCTGCTTTTCTGGGGATTCTCCCTCAATCTCCACTAAAATTGTTTTCGTTATAGATTCCTCTTCTCTTTCCCTCAATCCACTCTCACTTGGAGATAACGCCGCTGCTGTTTGCTGACTTGGCCCTAAACTGCCATCGTCCTCAAACAGGCTAGGTATTTCTATATTAGTATTTTCATTGGCCATGGCCTCTTCCGGAGCAAACCGCGAAGCTATTCGAGGTTGCACTACAGGCATTAAACCCAGAGTACGTCTTGCCAGTCTAGTGAATAAATCTGCCATTAGCCTACTAAACTTAAATAATATTGTCGTCGGACTGTGCTCATAGAGAGGATATCAGCCTCCGGCCATCCATAGAATCGGGCTAGTACGTGCACCTCCTGGAGGAGCCTCTGGGCTTTGGCACTAATTTCTTTCCAAATAAACCAAACTATATCTAACATTACTTGCCAGTTGTGACCGCAAGCTGGACAACTTAAATCTAGTAATATTTCTGCCTGGGGGTCTGCTGCGGCTATTGACTCTACCATTTTTTCCATCGCTTCTTCTGGCAGGTCATTATACCCCACTTCTTCTCCCGACAAACTTGCCCTGATCAAACATCTTTGTCTCAGTCGCCTCGCTGCTTTTTCCCAATCCCTTTCCCCCACTATCTTCCCTAAGTCCCAGCTATTGGGCAGTCTATATTCCAACTCCCAGTCCCCAACTTTCAGGCTATATGCTTCTGCTTCTGGTTCTCGCAGTTCTACCAAGCGCATCTGAGATGTTTTCATGCTAAATTCTAACCGTTCGCTACATTCCGGACAGTCTGCCCAACCATTCATCTGTTCGCCGAAGGTGATTTCTCGCAGGGTTAATAGATAAGCGTCCCGCTGTCCGATACTCAGAGAAGCAAGAGTTGCTATGTGCTTTTCCGGACAAGCGAAACTCAAAAGAGTCAACGCCCTGTCCAGGGGATGTTGACTCTGTCCTATTTCCCAACAACGTATTAGCTCATTTGCTGTTAGCGGGCGCATTTGTTCTCTATGCAGGTTCAGTGAAACTTGGTTCTGTCGGTTCCGTCACGTCATAGTCCCGTTCCCATCCTTCATTTTGCAGTTGAATGCTCTGGATTGCCACTTCGTTGCCGCTTGCATCCAACTCCGGCAACGCTTGGAACTCCGAGACCCAGCAGCGATAGACTTTATAGGCGATGGCCACCTGTCCAGCTTCGTTCATCACCTCGATAATCAGATCCTTGCGGAAGTCCTTCAGGGACACTTCGGAACCCGCACCCGAACCGTAGTTCCAGACTTTATTGGCCCATTGTTCAAACGCTGGGTCGTGGGTTACCCCCCGTTCTAAGGTGATTGCTTCGTACTTAGTTTGTCCTGGGGATAATCGCGAACTGCTGGGGTCTCCCCCCGTGCGATGTTCTATTACTTCGGTTGTGCGACTCAAGGCACCTACTTTACTAACCCCCGCTACGTAGTTTCCATCCCATTTAACCCGGAATTTGAAGTTTTTATAGGGGTCAAATCGTTCCGCATTTACTGAAAATTGAGCCATGTTTTCCTCCTTAAGATTGTCCTGCTATTTGTTGGAACTTGAGTATCACGAATTCTGCAGGCTTCAGGGGTGCAAATCCAATTAAGATATTGACAATCCCCCGGTCTATATCGTACTGAGTAGTGGTTTCCTTATCACACTTGACAAAGTAAGCCTCCTTGGGTGAACTGCCTTGAAATGCCCCTTGCTTGAAGAGATTTTGCATAAACGAGCCGATATTCAATCGCAGCTGGGACCACAATGGTTCATCGTTGGGTTCAAATACAGCCCATTGGGTATTGCGATACAAGGTTTCTTCCAAGTACAGCGCTAGTCGGCGCACGGGGATGTATTTCCATTCCGAGGCCAGCATATCATCCCCCACCCTGGTGCGCGAACCCCAGACGATCTGACCCGCTGGGGGCATCACTCGCAAGCAGTTAATCCCTTTCGGGTTCAACTCCCCATTTTCTGGATCCGTCAGGGGCACGCTCAGACCTATAACTCCTTTTAAGACCGCTTCAAAACCTGCTGGCGCTTTCCAGACTCCTCGAGAAGCATCCGTGCGGGCAAAGGTTCCTGCAACGGCCCCGCAAGCGGCAAATGTTTCTATTTGATTGTCCTTGAGGGGGTTTGCCATCTTCAGGCGCGGGAAGAAGATTGCTCCATTGGTATTGGGGGCTCCTACATCTGAATCAATCCCTGTTTTCGCAGTATCTTTACTCGTCCAACCGCTAGGAGAGTCGATAATCATCATGGCGCGGCGCTTCTCGCAATATCCCAAAGCCGTGTCAATTAAACCTGAATCTATATCCCCACCTGGTGTGTAGGGTGGGATGCACAGCAAGTTAAACAGGTCCGCATTCTCTAAGGCATAAAGCCCCTCTTTATTTCTTTCCTTTCCTGTCCCCGTGAATTCGGTTTCTGTTATCTTATCCCCATCTGAGCCATCAGCTGGTGGCTCAGATGGCTCCCAATCACTACTCGCATCAGGTCTATCGTCCGGTAGAGCGGTCGCCCGCACCAATTCGGATCCATTTTCCAGTACCTTATCTACTTGTCGCGGATGTCCTTCTAGCGCCGAGACATTGAGAAATGTTTCAACTACTCCCGTTTCTTGGTCTTGTATCGATAGGTTGAACCGTTTTTCTTCTTCTGCGATGGTTGCTTCGCTACTGGGAAAATCGTGGTCAATCTTGGCCTGCAATTTGTTTCCCCAAGCGCCTTCGTTGGCTGCTTCTAAATTTAGGGGATTGCCGGTTCCTACCTCAAACGTTGCTTGTTTTCCGCCCTTGTGGAGTCGGACAATCACCGCCTGACTGCCGCCATTATTGTAGAAATCCCGCACCGCGAAACTCATGGTACTCTCATTCCACAACCCACCAAATATGCGCTCGTATTCTCCGTAGTTATTAATTAGTATTGGCTCATCCGTCGGTCCCCGAAGTGCCCGACCGATAAAGGCTGTGATTGAAGTCGCTACTCCGGTTATCGTGCGCACTCCCGAAGGAATTTCTTCTACATAAACCCCTGGATATGTTGGTGTTACCGGCATTTTTCCTCCTCCTTATTTTCGTTCTGCTTGCCGATTGCTAATAGTTAATTGGGTCAGCCTTCAACAGCTACCACCTCCTTTTCCGCCAACTGACCGTCATTTTCCGCTTCTGTGAACTGGCTTAACTCTTCTTCGAGCACCTGAATGGCACCGCTAATACGCAGTAAGGTTTCTCGCAGATTCCCTTGCTTGGTCTGGTACTCGGCGAGGAGTTTTTGACCTGCATCAAATTCAGCTTTGAGGGATTGGAGACGCTGTTCTAATTTTTCTTTCATTGTTCACACTGTTGACTTTTTTATATACCAGTCCCGGGATAGAGACCCCACCGTTCGTCGATTATCTTTAATGTTAGGATAATTAATTCTTCGCTGTGCCCCTACTCTGGGAGTTATGCAATTATCCGTTCTTGAGGGCTTGTAATTGTCCGATTTGAGTTTGCTGCTGTTGAACTTGGTTTACTAGTTCCAAAATTTGCCCTTGTTGCTCCTTCACAGCTTCTATCAGAGGGGCAATAAGCTTGGAATAGCTGAGAGACTTCATCCCCTGGGAGTCGGTGCTTACCAGTTCTGGGAAGATCCCTTCTACCTCTTGGGCTACCAGTCCTATATGTGTTTCTTGGGCAGCTTTTTTATCATCTTTCCATTGATAACTCACGCCGCGCAAACCCAGAATTTTTTCCAGTCCGTCTTTTAGGGTCTGAATATTTTCTTTTAGGGTTGCATCGCTTGTTATCACTGTATCATCAGCTCGGACCTTCCCCACCACGTCCAGTTTTACTTCATTCGAAGTGTCTGGCACTCTCCCGATGCCCACACCACCGCTAGTCTGCAACACAATATGATCGTCAGAATTATTAGATGTTCCAATCTCAAAGTTAGTTTTTTGATCCTCTCTGACGTAGTAGCGTATCCATGCGGCATCGTCCGTACCCCCTCCAGGATTTGGGGGAAAGTATATACCAGAGTCATTTGTGTCCCCAACAGCAGGCGTGATCGCGCCGCCGCTTACTTGCAGC
>JH610794.1 GCA_000252485.1 Prochloron didemni P4-Papua_New_Guinea
GAGGCGATCACCACATCCCCTGTCGCTACCGCCAAAGTTGGAACCGACGCACTTCCCGCACCCGAGAGTGTCAGCGTGTTCATCGTGGTAGAACCATCGATAGTCACCCCACCCAATACCTTTAGCTCCTGTAATTCTGTATTATCTGTGACTTTCAGTTTATTTCCTGCTGACTCTGGGGTGCCAATACCCACATTCCCCTCTGCCGTAATCACCATCCGGTCTACTGGATCCCTATCTCCGCTGCTAGCAGTTCCAAACCTTAAGTCCCCACCATTACCGTTTAGAGACGAACAAATAGCTGCTACTACTTTGGCATCTTCTTCGTATTCTTCCTCAGAGGGATTTGTGAGTTGACCCTTTTTCCAGACTATCCTGCCCTGAGTGGGACTTTGAACACCTGTAGAAAACAGCGACAGGAAATCCCCCTGGGTATTTTTGTCTAGCTGGATCTCCAAGGGGCTAGTCAGCTTCAACTTCCCAGAGGTATGCTCCGAACTCATGGTTCCATGAATTACCAGCAGATCGCGATCATCATCCCCCAGTCTGATTTCTCCTGCTGCTTTTTCAACCGCGTAGGCCGTTACTTCACCCCGATATGTGACATCTCCGATCACTTCCAGATTTCCTGTCACTCGCAAATTCTCTACTTTGGAGCCAGTACCGTCAATCTCCACTGGGTAACCCAAGCTGTTGTGAGGTCCGATCGCCACTTTCCCCTCTTCGACTATCAACCCATAGTGCTCGACAGGATTTTTTCCATTATCATCGAAGTTGGGTTGAATATATAAACCTACCAACTTGTCGCTGTTGTTGCTTGCTATCAAACTGGAGCGCACTTCCACCCCGATGTCGTCGATACTTTCATGAGTATTCAACTGGCCACCAATACCAACTTTCCCCTCTTCTACTATCAATCCATAGTCTTTGACTCCACTTTGACTATGGTGCTGAAAATCGGGGTTAATAAGCAAACCCGTGAGATGCTCGTTGTCAGTGCTTGCGTCCAACGTCGGTCTCAAGTCGAGCCCTGCAGTAGGGTCAATCGTGCCAATACCAACTTTCCCCTCTTCTACTATCAACCCATAGCGCTTGACATCGCTTTGAGAGCTATTTTCAAATACGGGATTAATGTGTAAGCCTGTTAGCCTATCGTCATCATCGCTCGCGATCAAAGTCGGTTCTAACCTCAGCCCCACAACCTCACTAGCATTTGCAGGCACCGTTAACTCTGGTGTCATATTCAGCCCGATCGTCTCTTCACCGTCCGCTTGTGGAGGTTCTGTACCGATACTGACTATATTCTGAAGATGGCTTTTCCCCATAACCGTCAGATCGCCACTTAGATCGACCGAGTCACCGATGTCTACATGACCGTTTTCTACTTTCAACGCATATTTTTTACTCTCATCAACCCCTGCAGGAAATGTCGGGTTAATATGCAAGCCTATGTACTCCCCATCCCCCGATGCTGCTGGCAGCTCTTCTGATTCCCATTTTGGTTGCAAGTCCAGCCACGCTTCTGGTGGGTTCGGTCCGCTACCATCATCACCAGGTCCAATGCTTAACCTGCCATATTGGTCCAGCTTCATCCGAGGGCGATCGCTCACGCAGAAGTCCATCCCCTCCACGCGATCGCCATTTGGCGGCCACGATTCTTCTCCATCTAATTCATCTTGCCAAAAGCCTACATTCAATTTCAGGTGCTTCCCACCCTGAATGTCCAGGTTATCTTCAATATGTTTAGCTTTTGTTCTTGCATCGGCCCGACGGGAATCATTGTAGCTGTGAACTCCGAGCGACAACTCTGTACCCTTTATTGCGCCACCATTTTTAATAGCTGTTGCCCGCGCTACCTCCGTTATCGCTGGGAAAACATACCGACAGTCCTTTACCAACTTCCATCCGCTATGACTATTATATCTAACAATAGCCAAAGGACAATAGTGATAGTCAATACCGTCGGGTTCTTTTCCCTCATCTGGCCAATCAACTTGTTCTTGAGAGCGGGTCGGAATTAACCAATAATCTCCCGTCCCGTAATTTCCGTCTTCATTAAACTTGACTTTTAAGCCATTCTCCAGCGTTATATACTCTTCTCCCCCCTCGGCTACTACGATCGTGCTTGCTTCAGCCCCCCAAATTCGCACTGTTGTGATTTTACTTTGAGGAGCCAGTCCAGCTTCTGGGATATCTTTTACATCCCCTTCATTTGGATTCAGAATCAGGTCATTATTTTGGACATTATCTATCAACCCAAAGAACCCTGGTTTTCCTCCCAAAACTCTATCTTCGTCAGTAATTTCTATCCAATCTCCCACCTGGAACTGAGCTTGAGGATTGGGGATTATTGTCACCCGCTTTTTGCCTGAGTCATATTTTTCCACTCGCGCTGCCATTGAGCCATTGTTCCTAGCCCACTTAAACGTGGTTTCCTGAACATACCCGCCACCTTGATGAATTTGTACCCGATACAAATCGTTCGGCAGCGTTGTTCCTGGAGCGCGAACTGTTAGCTTCCCTTTTTGTTTTTTCTCATTCTGAAGCGTTTGCCACTTTACCTGCCATTTATCGGTAGTCTCATTATTATCAGTATTAAATTTTGAGAACTGCACTTGCCAGTAAGTCTGCGTTCTTGTCGTTGTATCCGGTCCCCCCAGGGCTTGTTCCCGCAGTTCTTCTGCTTCTATTGCCGTAATGTGATGCTGCCATACCTCTAGATATACTAGGTAGTGACCTTCTTCTTTATTATTATTATACGTTTGTTCTTCAGAGTTTTCACACAGGATGCCGTCTACATAACAAATTCCTTGGCCCAACTTGATTCCTTGAGGATCGTCACTAATCTGAGGAGCAAAACTATTTAAGTCTGGTACTCCACAGAGTCCGATAATCTCTTGGTTAGCTGTCGTCTCCCGGTAAGCACTTATATCTAACTGTTCGTTCCAGTCCGAATCTAACAGTACCCGGCCTTGCTGTAGCCTAACGCTACTATATTGCTTGCTAGCATCGAAAGTCCAACGAGTAAAATCCCCTTTCATAACTCTTCCCTCTTATTAATTTACTGTTCCCAAAAAGCTGTTAATTTTTGTATACTTTGTTTATTTCCAGTCCGAAGCGCACATATTCTTCTAAACTCGCTTCCAAATTAGCCTCTCGTTGAGGTCGCTTCAAATTATTAAATACTCCCATCTCCGCCCCATTCCCCGATCCATTTTCGATCTCGGGAGGACAAGTCAGACTTAATTGAGCGTAACCTGGTTGACCGTATTGCCTGGAAGTAAAACTTGGCTGCATTTCTGGCCGACCCGAGCTTTCAGGCTGACATTCATAGCGCTCTGGAGTTTGAGAATCCAGGGGCGCATAGCTATAGCGCAGGCCCCCACCCTGCCGTTGTTGCACCATCACAGGTTGGGTAAATATTGTTTCTGAGCCTAAGAGCATCTTTTTACTATATACTCCTCCGAATAAAGTAGTACGCTCTATTTGGGTTGCCGGTCCGTAGCTTTCTTGCTTGGAGGCGATGGCGTATCCCCGACCTCCATCTACGATACTGTCCGACAGGATCAGCTCTTGGCTAGCGGCTGGCAGTACCACACTGCCCACGATGCTGTTGCTGATATAAACTTTTGTAGCACAAGACTTTTCCGCAATTCCCACAATACTATCTTGTTTTTGGTCAGCTTCGCGATTGGGCTTAATCGTACAGTGGTCTATTTCCAGGCGCAGGTTTCCTGCCGTCACTATTTTACCGCCGCACCACAGACCATTTAGTCGCAAGGTTGCCTCCTCCTGCTCGTCCCCGATAACGATCAAATCGCCTCCTAAAGGACTAACACTCGGGTTGTAACCGTCACCTGCTTCAATGGTCAAGCTATTACATCCTGCCATTTCGATTACTAGAGATTCGGGCACGATCGGCATTCCCGTCTGAGTGCGGGCGTGAATATAGGCATAATTATCCATGATTCGGATAATCCCGCGATCCTCCTTGCTCTCCTTCCAAGCCGCGATCGCCTCTGATAGCGAACCATACCATCCCGGCTCATCTAGCGGAATTCGAGCCACATAGAAAATATTGTCCGTATTGTTTGCCAGAGTTTGACTGCGATGATAAGGGCCGCCACCCATATTGCCGCTAAAACCGTAACTATAATTGACCTGTAAATTATCCCAACCCGGATCCTCTCCCGGAGCGAACATCAGCCGCCCCAGTTCTACATCTACTGCTATTTTCCCTGGCGAGGGCGCTTCCCAATCCCGTAAACTTTTGGCTTCGATTTTCCCAGGGGGCACTGGCTCAAACTCACATACTCTCTGCCACTTTTTCCGCCTTCTCTGGATACCTGGATTGAGTTTACATATACGGATATAGATGACCAGGCTGCGATCGGGTCCGTAATAATATTCGCTATTCAGTGGAATCTCTGGTGCTGGCTCTGGTTCTAGAGGCGGCACCGCTTCCAGGGAAAAGGACTTGCGACAGTCCCTTTCAGTCCAGGACAGGCTAAAAGTCTTATTTTCAGTAGGATTCTCCACCCAATCGTCAGGGATACGATACTTTTCATCACTTAAGCCAAATAGTCGGATAAAGCGTTTACCCCACTCATTATCTGGCTCGGGTTCATCTTGGTATGGCCTAATGTCTTCTTGAAAAGCCTCCTGACTGATAGCCATAGGGATTTCGCTACTGTTTAGGTTATGTTCCCACAGATTTTCTCTAGTTTGGGGACGATTGAACAAAGGCATGTCGTAACCCAGAGGATGGAAAGTATAGCAGCCCGTGAGATTTTTGACCGCTGGCTGGCAATCATACCAATTCTTTTTGGCCACGGACAAGTAACGGCAATCCCTTTTACTAACCATAGGCCGAGGACTGACCGGTAAAGTTAGTTTCTGCTGACTTGGTTGGGTCTTAAAACCAAAAACAGCGTTCTCAAATTTATATTTGTTGCTTTGCCAGTCACTGAGATGCACGGTGCGGATAGTCAGTTCCCTTCGGTAGCAGGGGGTACTGCGTTTAACCGGATAGCTTTCCAAACGCCAGATAAATAGGCTGAGACTCTTGAGGTTATATCTGATGCGATTGACATCAAAGGCGCGGATATCTAAAGTATGAGCATTACTGTCAAAATAATCCCCCATCGCCACCATTTCCGTGCTTTGAGTCAGAGTAAAGGTAGCTTTGCGGTGGGTGCGAGGGCGTTGGAGGTATTGAGTTGCGATTACGTACTCAAACATTTCCACTACCCGCGCCGTCCATCCCGTTGCGTCTTGAATCACCAGTTCCAGGGTTCTGGGAGTGCCCTTATGGCGGCGGTAGCGCATGGTATTGCCAATGCGACTGCGCTGAATAGGGAAGATTTTTTCTGGGTCATTCAGGTCGGAGATGCCTACTAATTCGGCAATATAGGGAATCACCCACAGATCGCAGGTTTCGATGAACCAGTTTTCGTAGAGATTGTTGATATCAGCTTCTAGGATGCCTAGTTCTTGCTCGACGATCGCTAGTAAGGCCCGCAGAGGTTCTCCTCGGAAGAAGTCTTGCCGACGGTAGATAGCTGGTAAAAGGTTGTAAAGTCGCTCTGTCACTTTTGATTGGTTCATTCAAGCACTTCCTCCAAAGTTATACTGCCTGCTGCGGGATTGAGTAATAGCAGTTGGGCCGGTTGGACTTCCAGACCGTCCCCGAGAGCGGACCGACGAGCTTCTAAAATTTGGTTGAGCTGCCGATCTCTACCTTCTAAATAAAGTGCATCCAGGTCCGCGCCATCAACTCCGTTAATAGACTGAATTAAAGTAACTATCTCCGCAGCGGTTACATTCTGAGCGAAGGCACGCACTTCAAAGGCAAAAGCCTCTTGCAGGGCCTTTTCTACTTCGGGGATAACGGCACTAGCTAGATATTGGGGATCGATCCAGAGTTTGGCTTCAATATTAAACAAGAGGCGCTGGTAACTGTTAAGACTGAACTCGGAAGCAGAACCCCCACCCACCCGCAAAGTCGGGTCGCGAGCAGCTTCTACGGCTTCTAAGATTTGAGTATAAAGGTTGGAGTCGGCAGCAACGGAGTCGCCATTGCGCCCGGCGATGGTCACCTGTACCATACTGTAGCTTTCCTTAATTGTCAAGGCTGTAGCTTTTGCCTTACCAATACCAGAGAAGCTGCCAATAAAATACTCGTAATCTCGCAAAGAAATAATCCGATCCAAGGATAGGGTGTTGAGGGGCGCATTTTGGCGAGCTTCGTCCCGGGTTTCTGGCGGTGCTGCACCCGTTGCTCCCTGAGGATTGGTCACTTCTACCACTCCTAAAGGAGCGGCTTGCACCAGGGTAATAGTGTTGGCAGCGACTTGTCCGTCTGGACCAATACCGCAGCGGTAGGTGGCGGTAATATTTTCTTCCCCTGTTGTCGGTCTGGCCCCCTTATAACCATCGCCAAAGATAATTTTCGTCTGGCCATCGTCGTCTATCCCGGTCATATAGCTCTGTGCGGGGGAGGTCAGTTGGTAGAGGGAGGGGACTTCTTCCCAGAGCAAACCATCTACCCGCACGGTGAGAGTGCTTTGGCTGCCGCTGGCGGTGTCGGCAGGGATATAGGTTAAGGGCAGATTTTTGAGGACGAACTCCTGGTTGATCTGGCTGCCATCACCGCTACCGACTACCTCTTCGGATACTGTCTCGCCGTGGGTGGCCACGGCCACATTGGCATTGATGGTAACTGTGGCGCGATCGTAGGTATCGGTTAATGCTTTGGTGCAGGTGAGAGTCGTGCGCAGTTGTCCGTGCTCTATCTTTCCTAGGGATGCAACTTCGCTGAGGATTTTGTCTTCTTCAGCAGCGGACTCTAGGAGGATTTCCTCTAGGGCTGTGGTAATCTCGCCTTTAAACCCCAGTTTATCCGTCAGCTCCCAACGAACTAAACTGCCTGAAGCCACCTCCGACTGGGAAGACATGGCGTTTAAGTTGTTATCGGCGGTGAGTTCGCGACGCTGCCAGATAGACAGGGAGTCTTCAGGCTCCATTTCTGTGACTTCTACACTTTCGGTGCCTTTTAAGATGCTCCGGTTGCGAGTGCCAATAAATACTTGACCTGCTTTGCTGATGGCGATCGCCCTAACATCATTAGCCAGACCAAATCGTATTTGTTTCCAGGTATTGTCTTGGCGAAACAGTTCCCTGCGGTAGATGTTGCCGCCTCTGGTTCCTGCAAACAGGGTTGTCTCGCTATTCTCATTCTCGCTATAGACAGCTAGGCTGTAGACATCAGTATTGGTCAAAGACTCATTCAGTTGGGTCCAGACTGCCGTGTCTTTAGATTTATCATCCGGGTCATTCTCCAGCAAGCCACTAAACACCCCTGATTTTGTCCCCGCCAAGATATATTGCTTGCTATCTTGTTGGTAAATATCCAGCGCACGAACATCCTTATCCAGCAATCTATGCTCGGAGGAATCATTATTGAGGGAGATCCAGAGTTCATCACTGTTCTTGCCCAAATCTAGGCAAAATACCCCTTCAGATGTTCCTGCCAAGATGTAGTGCTTGTCATTATCTTCATAAATCTTGAGGGCGCGGACTTCGCGATTTATCCATCCCCTTGCCAACTTCTGCCAAGTATCTTCATTCAGCTTGCGGCGACACACATCTTCTGCGGTCCCCGCAAAAATAATGTCATCTCCATCTTGTGGTTTGTAGATCTCCAGGGCTCGCACATCTGTATTCGTCAAGCCATTATCGAACCTGTTCCATGTATTGCCAGACAGGTCTTGGCGAAATATACCGCCGGCTGTCCCTGCTAAGAGGTAGTCATTCCCGTCTCGATAAATCTTGAGACTGCGAACATTAGTATTTGTCAATCCCTCATCGGCTAGCTTCTGCCAGCTATTACTACCCAAATCTCGACTCAATATGCTTTTCGTTGCGATCGCTGTCAAGATATAGCGCCTGTCATTATAGTCGTAAGTTTTCAGAGCGCGAACTTCTTTGTTATCATCCCAGCTATCATCAAAAAGTTGCCAGCTAGCTGCCAAGTCCTTCAGATCCCGACCGAATATGCCATTGTTAGTGCCTGCCAACAGCGAGATATCGCCACTATCCTCATAAATATTGAGAGCTAAAACATTTTTACTCTCCAAGTTAGTATTAAAGTCTTCCCAGGCATTTTCCCCCAGTTTGAGGCGAAATACGCCCTCAATTATCCCCGCCAACAGGTAGCGCGATCCCCCTAACTCATAAGTTGCTAGCGCTTGGATATCCTGCTGATTTTCATTGGGGACGCTATTATCGAACTTAATCCAGGATTGGTGATCGGACTTGAAGCTAAATACATTTCCTGCTGTCGTCCCCACAAATATGGTGCGGATTCCACTTTCTGCATAAGTTGCCAGAGCCGTGACATCTTCGTCATCGGGCAAGTCTTCGGTAATATCTTCCCATTCAGTCTCAGCTTTGTCCAGATTTCGCCGAAATATGCCATCCGCTGTTCCTGCTAACAGATAGCGATCGCCCTTTTCCGCATAAATCTCCAGGGCTTTGACATTAGTATTGCCCAAATCAGCATCTAAATCCCAACTTATCCCATCCAGTTCTCGCCGAAATAGACCCTCTGCTGTTCCTGCCAAGATGTATAGAGTACCATTAAGTTCATAACTTTCCAGGGCGCTGACAGTAGCATCATCAGGTGATTTAGTAGTATCCCAGCTATCGCTTCCCAGTTCCAGGGTCAATACCCCCCGAGCTGTGCCTGCAAATAGCTTTTCTCTTGAATCATCCCTGTTAATTAACAAATCATTAACATCAGTATAAGTCCAGAGTTCCTTCAGAGTAGCCCAAGTTTTGTCATTCAACAGCGACTGACGGACTACACTGCCCATAGGAGGTATCCTGACACGCATTTGCTTGCCACTAATAATAATTTTCCTCTCTTCTGCCAGTCCAGGTACTACTCGATCTAACTCTATTTGGTCTCCTTCAACTGGCGGTTCTAACTGAATAATTTCTGCAAATAGTTCTAAAGCTTCACTTTGAAACTTTACCAAGGTTTCTCGATATTTCTCTTCCCCAAAATCCCTCAGACCCTCACCTGTTTCCAGATAGATACGGGTGATTTTGCCATTTTGTCCGAAATCATTGCGCAAAACAGTTGCCACTCTCTCCACTTTGTACGCCTGGCTGCGATCATCGCGGGTCAGCACCAGCCAACTGCCTGCTAAAATATTTGTATACGTCCCGTTGAGGTCTATTTGCTGATCGGCGAGCGCAAACCCCGGCCATTCTTTCGTATACAAGCTATCAAACCAACTGCCTGCTAATAACTTTTCTACCTGCGTTTTATCAAAATGTCCCAAGATACTACGGATATCCAGATTTATCAATCCATTATTTATTTGCGTCCATCCTCCCACATCGGCGCTCAATTGGGAGCGAAATACACCCTGGCTTGTTCCTGCATATATATAGTATTCCCTGCTTTCATCACTCGCTACACTGAGTGAACTGTCTGGGTTACTCGCTACACTGAGTGAATAGACAGTGGTTTTATCTGTCAGATCTCCAGTATTCTTCTGAACCCAATTATTGTTGCCATCGCCGCGTAGAAATACACCTGCATCCGTCCCTGCCAATAATCTATCAGACCCCATCTTACCCACAACCAGTGAATAGAAGATCTGCTTTCTCGTTACATCATTATTATCATCAATCCACCCATTGCCATCAACCCACCCATTGCTGCTATCAGTGTTGGAGCAAAATACACCCCCATCTGTTCCCACAAATATCTTATCACCTATTCTAGCAATTGCATAAACAATAGTCCCATTCAAGTCAGTAGTAATTACACTCCCTTCAGGAGTTTGATTGTCTCTCTTATTCAGGTCTTTCCAGGTTCGACCACTATCTTGAGAACCAAAAATGCCATATTCAGTACCCGCATAAATAATGTTGCTATAAACAGCAAGACAACGGATAATACTGCTGGGCAAACTAGTTTCTATGGGCCTCCATTCTTCTACTGGATCTTCTCCATTTTCTCTTGTAATTGTATGTTCGACAACACTAACACCACCGCTGCCGATTTCTACCCAGCTTTCTCCCAAGTCAATACTGCGAAAGACATTCCCCTCAGTTGCCCCTGCAAATATGTATCCTTTCTCATTAACAGCCAGAGAGTAGATGTCGAGATTTGTCAAGCCTTTGTTAATCTCCCGCCAATTTTGACCCTCATCCTGAGAGCAAAAGATGCCGTTATCAGTCCCGACAAACAGACTACCACTGTTTGGTTCGCGCACCAATGCCCGGACATTAGCATTCTTCAACAAACCAGTAGAAATTGACTTCCACTGCTCCTGGTTATTATCAATATAGCTAAAAACACCACCAGTGTCGTGACCGTACAGGCGTTTCTCCTCTGGACTCAGTTCATTCCAGTCCGGAGCCTCGCTACCAAATAGAGTCGCTTGTTCCCGTAAAGCGAACGCTTGGATCGGGCTGCGAGGTTCCCAACCTAAACCTCCCGACCAAGAAACAAGAGTGTAATCCTGTTCATCATTAGGCTCAACAGCTTCTAAAGTTAGATAACGACTTTCATAGGGTTCTACTTGCTCTTCCACCACTAACAGAGCGTCCCCTTCTGTTAGTTGGGTATCCGTGCCTGAGAGCTTCAGTTCTACAGTATCTTCACCAATTTTTTGAGGCTCCGTGACTGAGGGAAAATAGGGTTGGAGGAGATTCCAAGCCCCGCGCATTTCTAAGGTCTCAATGGTCTCAAATACCTGAGAGTCTTCATCGGCAATGGGTACGCTTTCAACTCTAGTTCCCTCTGGTACTGTAACAATTTCTGGCACGTCGTCCGACTCTTCAATCGTAAAGGCTAGGTGGGTACTAGCAGCCACTCCAGGGTCCAGTTCGTAGCCCACGGTGCGACTCAACTCCAGTACCGAGAGTCGTTCCGTAACCGTGTTCACGAAGCCTTCATTAGCAATTCGTTCTTGGTAGAAAGTCAGCACCTCCATCACCGTGGCCCAACCATCCAGAAGGGCGATGGCTGGGTCATCCCGTTGGCTTGTGGTCAGTGCTGCCAGAGGTCGCGAGCCATCCTTTTGGTCGGGGGGGGTTGTCTGAGTCTGCAAGGAAGCTAGCATGCGTTGGAGGCTATCATCATGCCTGGCAATCCGATAGGATAAAGCCTTCAGCCCTGGTACGTTATAAATTTCTTCTGGTTGATTTTCTAGGGAACTTGTCATATGCCACCCTCTAGCTCAAATTCTATTAAACCATTTTCTGGGGTATAAGGGTTATTATCCACCCGGACGATGGACAAAGCCTCGGTAGTAATTATCCCCGCGTCCAGTTCTCCCCTGGGGGTCCGACCCCATACTTGAAAGCGTTTGGCTTCAACCCGGTAGACCCCGAAAATTTCCATTGCCTGCTGGATAATTTGACTCAGATAAACTGGCTGACCGAAGCTGAGGTTGTCTGGATGAAAGAAGCCGCGCTTGCCATCGGGCAAATCTTGGTTGCTAAAGGTTTCTTTTAGGGACTGTCTGATACTGCTCTGGAAATAACCATCTTTAATTTCTACCTGTAATTCGCTATCTAAGGGAATAAAGGTAGGTTGGATAATTTCCAGGTCGTGAGCCATTAGTCTGAAGGGCATGATATATTCGCGCAATTCCCCCTTAAATTCATCGTCAATCGGTTTGCCTTCATAGCGATCCACAGCAATAAACATGGTATACCAACTTCCAGTCCAGCGGAGTTCGGCAGCGGCCTTTTGCACTTCTGGGTGACGTTGCATTACCTCAACGTAGTCTGCTTCGGTGACGCAGCTTTGGCGAATGCGGAAAGCTTGGGGGGCATTGAGACGGGCCTCGGCGATCGGTTCGGGTTCAATGCCACCCCGCGCAGCTAAGGGGTTGTAGATTTTAGTAATTTTCCCAACCAGTTCTGAGTAGAGATCGCCATCTTGGGGAAGCAGGTAGGTGATCGCCCCTCTACCCACATTCCCAGCAGCACCGTTGCCGCTGCGGTAGTCAGCTAGCATTTTCGATCTCACTGGCGGTGCTTTGCCCAGAGTCCCGTCTCCAAAGCGCAGGTGGGAGACGCGATCGCTTTCCATTTCTGCCACAAAATTGGTAGCAAACTGATCGCTATTCAATAGGTCGGGTCGGACCTGCCAAGTTTCCCAATCTTCACTAGTGCTGGTGGAGGATCGCAACTCCAACAGGGGCACGGCAGCTTGGGGGTCTTGCAGTAATATGTTGGCGGCTGGCCCTGTTTTTGCCAGTTCGTGGTTGTAAGTTTCGCCGTAGGTGAGATCGCTCTCTTGCAGTTGAGGACGATAATCGCCCGATGCTGGCACTGCTGGCAGCATGTCAGACTGGCTTTCGCCGTGGTCTGCTAGTATGATATTGCCCCGAGCTACGCTGAGGGGCCCGGAGGTTTCCTGGCAAATATCCATTGCCACGCACAGAGAAAAAGTCAGAGCATCCTGAATATCCCATTCAATCTCCGTCAGCAACTGTCCCGTATTATCTGGCGGATCCTTAAATCTTCCCGCTAGGAGGTCTTCTTGGTTGGGATCCACCCGAATCAAGCGTACTACCTGACGATGCTCGGGATTTCCATCTTCGCTAGTTTGCGGGTTTTTTAGCTCTTCGAGAAGCAGCACATCTCCGACTTGCAAATGCTCAAAACGCCCTTTCAATGTTGCTTTGGTTGCCCCTTTTTCTAGGTAAAGCTCAGAAGCTCCCCAAGCATAGAATTCCATTTGATTATGCTCTGATCGCAGTTCGGCTTGGTGTAGGGTTTGGAAAATCTTGGCACCCTTTTTGGCTAGCACCTCTGCTGCCTCCCGAGAGTCAGGATTTAGCACTGGCTGCAGTGTTGATTTACCAGTTATTAGCTTTGTGCCCTTTTCTAGCACCACTGGTTGCTCTGAGCTTAAATCCTTTAACTCTAAGTATACCCAAACCCGGGCATTGCAACCTTCATGCAATGCGTAGTCTACCAGACGGCAGTGGCGGCGGATAGAAATGCGTTGTCTAGCCCTGCTCAAGTAGGCTTCTGTCGCCACTGCATCCTGATAATAGCTAGCACTGTCGGCAGCATAAGCCAAAATTTCTGTTAGTACAATCCCGATATCGGCTGGGTTGCGCTCAATCCATTTAGGCATCACCACCGATAGGCGATCGAGTATTAATTGGCGAAAGCTGCTATAGTCCTTAGCTAGATAGCTAATTTCTATGGGTTCGTGAGCTTTCAACTCCCCAGCTGGCTGCTGTTGCGGGTCAAGTTGAGTAACGATCTGCTCTGGCTTTCGGAAACCAAAGGTCAGGTTCTCGAAGAACCGATCTAGCCCAGGTATATTAATCAGCTCTAATGTATAGGAATTGCTCTGTTCCTCGCTATCCGCAGCTTTCAACTGATGCCCAACCTTGATTGTAAGCAGGTTTCCCTCTGTTTTGACTTCCTCTTCTGGCGTGGGAGAGAGCAACTCAACTTCCCTGCTGACTACTCCACCTTTGGTAATACGGATATTGCCAGCACTGACTTTTTCGGGAGCTACCTGTTTGTCTTCTAAACCTGGTGCCGCAGGCACGAAATAGACTAGCAGATTCCACTGGTTATCGGGTTGCTCTAGCCACTCAACCTGGATATAATCAAGCCCTATTTGAATCGGATGAGCGCTCACGGCCATCCGTCGCTGATGCCTGAATTCGCTGTCTGTTACTATAAACTCCTCAGTCATAGCGACTCTCCCTGCTCGAATTTAGCCACTTCCCGCTGCTGATTTCTTCTCAGAATATATGCTACTGTTACCGTTAACTTAGTATCTTCGCTTTCTACCTGTAAGCTTTCCACCTGAATCAGTTCCCCCAACCACTCCTGTAAAGAGCTTTGTACCATCAACTCCACTGCACTATTGAGGTCTTGGCTATTGGGAGCAAAAATCAACTGCATTAAACCAGTACCAAAGGTAGGGCGGTTGACTCTTTCTCCTGGACTGGTGAATAGCACTTGCTCGATCATCTGACGGACATGTTCGGACCAGTCCGCTTCTGCTGTTCGCTTGCGATCATCAATCTCGAAAGGATAGGCAATTTCCATTTGTCAATTTCCATTTGTCTAATTAAAAACCTACCACTGATCGCTTACATTACTTCCAGTCCCTCTTCTCTTGAGTCAGGTAAGAGCGCAAGAGAAGGCATCTAATTCTTCCATCTTAGTACAACAGCAGTTAGCTCCCTTGCAGCCCCAGATAACAACATTAAGCAGCAGATGACAAAGACTCGGAATAAACTACCGACTTGTAATACTCTTGCAGTTGCCCAGTAGCAGCAGACCAGCTCCAACGTTCTGCTTCCTGACGAGCATTTTGTCGCAGTATTTCCCGTTCTTCTTTTGCCGCTAGCAAGCGTTGAGTGGCAGTAATAATAGACTGAGGTTCCAGAGGATCGAACAAATATCCGTTCTCACCATCGGTGACAATATCCACAATCCCTCCAGAAGCTGCGGCAACCACCGGACAACCTGCAGCCATTGCTTCTAACAGCACTAATCCCAGAGTTTCCGTGCGAGAAGGAAAGATAAAAGCATCGGCAGAAGCATAAGCAGAAGCTAATTCCAAACCGTGAAGATAACCCACAAAATGAGTTGCCGTCCCCGCAAAGTGTGCGAACATGTCTTTCCTCGCCGGACCATTTCCTACTATGGCCAGTCTTGCTTCCGGAATAGCCTCCAGAACTGGTTTGATTTCGTCAATTTGCTTTTCCGCCGATACCCGTCCTACGTAAATCAACAGGGGACTTTCTGGATGTTCCTGAGAGAGGCGCGATCGCATTTGAGTGGAAGTAAGATGGGGTTGAAACATCTCCGTATCCACTCCCCGCTGCCACAAATCTACCCTTTCAATACCATGACTCCTTAATTCTTGCACCATGGCTGTGGAAGTGCAGAGATTCAGTTTCGCTTGATTGTGAGCTGCTTTCAGCAATTCCCACAATACCCCTTCTAAAGCTCCCAGTCCGTAGTGTTGGAGATATTGAGGTAAGTGAGTGTGATAGGAAGCTACCAGAGGCAAATCCATGGTTTTGGCATAGTAAATCCCCCCTAAACCCAAAACAGCCGGATTTACCACATGAATTAAATCCGGCTGAAACTCTGCTAAAACTTTTCCTACATTGGGTCCGGGGAATGCCAGGGTTAATTCTGGATATAAAGGTAGAGGTACTCCAGAAACACCATATATTTTTGCTCCTTTGTATTCAGTCAGTCCCCCATCAGGGGAGATAACCAACACTTGATCGCCCCTACGCTGCAAGTGTTCCACCGTATGACGCAGGCGGGTGACAATCCCATCTACTTTGGGTAAAAAAGTTTCTGTAAATAAAGCAATGCGCATGAGTAATGGTTATTAATCAATTATCAATTATTAATTAAAAAAATATTTGGTGGCTTGCATCCAAATATTTTTCTTACATTGTTTCTTGTTCGTTGATAATCGATCGTCTTAGTTTCTACGCCACTTAACTGTGGGAAGAATTTGTTTGTTGTCAACCCTATCTTTGTATTTAGTTGCAAAGTTTAGCAAAGAATCTAGCAAGGAGTCAGAGAGATAGTGCGGTTCCAGACCCAGGTCAATTAACTGGGTATTTTTGGGATTAAAGTAATGCTTTTCTTCTAATTCCACTCTAGGATTATCCAGGTTATTAATTTCCACATCCAATCCCAGGGCTACGCCAGCTTTTTTCACCATTACCGCCAAGTCCCCAACGCTAAATGATTCAGTGAATTGATTGAAGACCCGCAATTTTCCCGGTTCGGCAGGGTTGGCAATGGCCAATTCCAGACAGCGAACGGTATCGCGAATGTCCAAGAAAGCTCTTGTCTGGCCGCCTTTCCCGTAAACAGTTAGAGGATGATTTATTGCCGCTTGGATGCAAAAACGATTTAAAGCCGTTCCAAATACCCCATCGTAATCCAAACGATTGATTAAGATTTCGTCCCTTCCCGTCTCTTCAGTCAAGACACCATAAACCACACCCTGATTCAGATCCGTTGCTCGCAGTCCCCAAATCTTACAAGCAAAATGAATATTGTGGGTATCGTGTACTTTGCTCAAGTGATAGTAACTTCCTGGCTGCTTGGGATAGGGCAAAGTATCCGAACGTCCGTTGTGTTCTATGGTTATATAACCTTCTTCAATATCGATGTTGGGGGTGCCATATTCTCCCATAGTTCCCAGCTTCACCAAGTGGCAATCAGGGAAATCTTCTTTTATGGCGTAGAGAATATTGAGGGTTCCCACCACATTATTTACCTGAGTAAAAACTGCGTGTTCCCTGTCAATCATGGAGTAGGGAGCGGAACGCTGTTCCCCAAAGTGAACGATTGTTTCTGGTTCAAACTGCCGCAGGGCTTTACTGAGAAAATCGTAATTGGTAATATCCCCTAAAAATAGGTCGATTGATTGTCCCGTAAGTTCATACCAGCGCTCTATACGTCGCTGAATTGGTGCAATGGGAGTTAAGGTTTCCACCTGCAGTTTTGCATCCCAATGCCGTCTTCCCAAACTATCGAGAATGCCAACTTGATAACCTTTGTTTGCCAGATGGAGTGCAGTTGCCCAACCACAATAACCATCACCGCCAATAACCAGGACTTTCATCTAAAAAATCTCCAAATCTTAAAACAGCCATTACTTTATCTGGCCAACAAAACTTAAGGACGCAAAGGTAAATTTGTTAAATCTTGCTTGCCGATCTTCGGTTAATTTATCAGGTTTTGGTTCGTTCAGAACGAATTATTTCAATTTGTTTTTTGTCTTTTGCTGAAAAACTGTAACTTTGACAGTTTCCGACTATAGCCCATATACACCAAGAAGTCAAGATATAGCGCTACGCGCAATTCAAAATTCAAAATTCAAAATTCATAAAGACGGCTATGACTAGGTTTCAGGCTTTATTAATGACAATACCTAAATGGGTAGTGCTATATATAGATTTTTCTGGGGGATAAGGATGAAAGCTTTCCGTAATCAGCTTTGCGGTAGCCTCCAAGGGGGGATAGCTTGAACTGCAGCAAGTTCTGTAAATGGGGAGTGCGATCGCCGATCCTCCCTTTGCGCTCTCCAGGTTTGAAAGAGGTTAACAATCACCAGATTACCGAGGAGTGGAGATGGAAAGACTTTGGTGAGTGGCAGCCCGACAAAACTATTATAGCGCTACGCGCAATTCAAAATTCAAAATTCAAAATTCATAAAGACGGCCATGACTAGGTTTCAGGCTTTATTAATGACAATACCTAAATGCGTAGTGCTATAAAATTTGGGATTTGGAAGAAGGTAAGTTAATTGATACTTTGACTGGACATGAGGATTCGGTGAATGCGATCGCTCTTACTCCCAACGGTGGCACTATTGTCAGCTGGAAAATGCCTGAGATAGTTGGCGATGGGTGATGGATGATGGTAGGACTTACGCAGAAACCGGGTTTCTGAACTAAAACTCTGGGTTTTAGCCGTTTTATCCGGACGAGAAACCCGGTTTCTTGGCTTTTTGCGTAAGTCCTGATGGTTTATTTTGATTGCGTAGGTTGATAAAGTCTCTTCGTAGGGTGGGCATTGCCCACCACAGCCAAAATAGCTGCGATGGAAAGTATTTGATAGAGTTTCCTGACTTACTGCAGCCAGAATAAAGTTGAAAACTTTATAAAATTTAGAGCAGTTAGTGTAGCACAAGCTATCCTAATGAAAGTGAATAGTTCTCAGGCAACTAAAACATGGATAGGGAAGATGAAGTTAGTAATCAAGGATTCGAGTTTAAGCTAGAAAGATATAAGTTTATTTTGGCTCAAATTCAAAGACTTGATGACAGCCTCTACAAATACTTAAATCTATTTCAGACCCTTGTCACCGCAATTATTGGTGGTAGCGTTGCTCTTTTAGTGGGTTGGAAGAATCTGAAAGTAGATGCAGAAACAGCGCGAGTAGGAATCTATGGCTTGCTGGGTTTACTTTGTATTTTAGCTCTTTTCTTTATCGTAAATGTTCTAGTTGGAATCTTCTCTTGGTTGGACTATCGAAAAGATGAAACCCAACTGCTCAACGAAGCCATGGGCAGTGATTATAGAAAGCCACCCAGAATCCGTAATTGTTGGCGTTGGTACGAAACCTATTTTATTGTTTTTTTAGTTATTTTGATTCTAGCTGCCATCTGGTTTGTCAATCAATTGGTAATTCCTCTTATTAATTAAGGTCTTGAAAAAAAAATTTGAGCGAGAAATTTTTCATTGGATTATAAGGTGTAAATATGATGGTCAAACTGGAAACTGTTGCGGAACAACAAGCAGAAAAAGCTGAGGGTCTGGATGCTTTTAGCGGAATCAAGCTCTTAAATATTAAAAAAAACATTTCCGATCTACTTAGTTTAATAGGGCGTGGAGACATATTTGACGAATATACCCGACACGATATTTCTCATATTAATAAAATGCTGAACATGCTAGATTGGCTAATTCCAAAACAGACTCAAGAGATAATGAGTCCTGCGGATTGGTTAATGACAGTTCTAGGCATTTACTTTCACGATCTGGGGATGTTGGTGACCAAATCCGAGTATCACAACAGGAAACAATCTGGTTTTGAGGAATTTTGCGAAAAAGTTCTCTTTGAAGGTAATAATGGCAAAGATTATCAAGCAAAGGTAGAGCAACTTTCTGAAGAAGCAGCTCAAAAGTTTCTCTACCAAGAATTTGTGAGAAAAAATCACGCTGAGAGAATTCGCTATTGGATCGCTGGAGAGGCTCCCAATAAGTTCGGTATAACAGAAAATGTGGTGGAGCAAATTAACAGTTTACTTCAACCCTTGAGTTGGGTATTTAGGAGAGATCTGGGTATTATTTGCGAAAGTCATCACTTAAACGATCTCAACGACTTTCAAAAGTATAAAGTATCGGAGCCATATGGTGATAGCGATCGGGAAACTGCTAATTTACAATATGCTGCGATTTTATTGAGAACCACCGATTTGTTACATATGACATCGGATCGCACTCCATCAGTTCTCTTTCATACCATTAATCCTAGCGATCCTCTAAGTCAAAAAGAGTGGGCCAAACAAAAGGCAGTTAGATCGGTACGTTCTAAAATGGGACTAAACCGGGAGGGGAGACCGGACAATCAGGTTCCTCGCGATACAATCGAAGTTTTTGCACGCTTTACCGATAAAAATGGTTTTTTGGTCTGACTTCATTTCTTCAATATGTTGAACAACAGCTTCAACAAAGCTACGATTGGGTTCAGGAAGCAAAGCGAAAACAAGCATCGGAATATTCATTTCCTTGGAGATTTATTGACGATCGTAATATTGAAACGGAAGGATTTATTCCCAACACCTTTGAATTTACTTTCGACCAAGCTAAGATTCTGGATTTGCTCACCGGTCATACCCTTTACAACGATACTCAAGTGGTAGTTCGGGAGCTGATCCAAAATTCTATCGACGCTATTCGGCTTCAAAGACTAATTGATAGGGAAGCGAGGAACGGGCAAAATCAAAATGATGGACAAGTTGTTGTTACTTGGGATAGTTCCCAGCGCTTGCTCTCTGTAAGAGATAACGGTACAGGGATGACTCAGGATATTATTGAGCGTCACTTGCTGAAAGTAGGATCTTCAAGATATCAACATGAAGATTTCAAGCGAAAATATCCCAATTTTTCCCCCATTAGTAGATTCGGGATTGGTCTACTTTCAAGTTTTATGATTGCGGACGAAGTTGAAATTATCACCTGTCATGAAGAAGAGGAAAAAGCAAGATTGCTCACTTTACGTTCGGTTCATGGAAAATATCTGATTCAATTGGTAGATAAAGATGATAACTCGTTACAAGATATCTTACCTCATGGCACTTCCATTAAGTTGAAAGTTAGACAAAGTGCAGATTTGGACGATATTCTTAAAATTGTACGAAAGTGGATTGTGTTTCCAGATTGCGATGTTTTGGTGATAGAGGACGATAAACCAGAAGTTAAAGTGGGATTTTCTTCTCCTAAAGAGTCATTAACAGCTATATTGACAGATTTAGGAGTTTTGGGTGATTCAAAAAGAAAGAAAAAAATCAAGGTAGAGGAACGCACAATTAATGGTTTGACACTGGCATATGCTTTGGAGTGCCAAGACTATTTTCAAGATTGGGAATTTTTAACTTTTGACATGCTTAAGTTAGGGGATGATCTAATAGAGGATAATCCAATAAAGAATTATCTAAGAGGGGATGATCTTAATGAAAATATTTCACGAGAAGTAAATTTAGGTATATGTGTTCAAGGAGTTAGAGTAGAATTTGGAACCCCAGGATTAAATAGAAAATCTATAATAGCGATCGGCAATTCTCAAGGTTCTAATGCACCGAAGACGAATGTTGCACGCTCTGGTTTTGAAGTTACCCCTGGACGAGAAAAGATGCTTGAAGCAATCTACCAGATTTACTGTAACCATATTAAATCAGAAATTACTGAGCTTCAAAAGCGCCAGTTTTCATTAACAAAAGCTGCTGAAGAAGCACAATATTTATTAGAACCTTTGATAGAGTTATCATTTAAGTTAGATAAAGCTACCGATTTTAATTTATTGAATAATGCTATTGAAGAGATTCCATTTTTAATAATTGAAAAAGATGGAAGCAGATCTACAATATCTCCCCAGAAGTTATTAAGTGAAAATTCATTTTGGACCATTGAATCTCGTCTTTTTGACCTTGCAAATATTCTCATAAGTGAAATAAATTCTTCCATTTCACTATCTTCTCTTGCGAACACTTTTTATCTCGATCAAAAATTATATTTGCCTGATTCAGATTTATATTTTATAGTCAATTATATTTCTTCTCAGAGGAATGAGTATTTATTGAGATCTATTTTTGAAAATAGAGAAGTCGATAGAATTTCAGTATATAGTAAAGAAAAACGGGTAGATTTAAGATGGGTTAAAACAAAAAAAGAGAATAAATGGTATACTTTCCCTCCTCTTTTAAAAGAAGAAATCATAAAAACATATTATAAAGATTTTGGGTTTATGAAGTTTAAAGCTATTATTGAAGGTAAGGAGATGGAATCCTTTAATATCAAAGAGTTTCCTTTTGAACTTGGAATTAATTTAATCGACTTAAGTGGTATTGATGATGAACTGGCAGTTTTAGCGTGTGGAATTAGATTTATTTTACCTAATAATGATTTGTCTAACTATTTAAAGACTTGGCTAGATAAAGTTAGACAAAAGCATCAACAAAAAAGCCAATTAGCTATTCTTATATTAATGATGTTTGAATTTATAGATCAGTTATTGTTTTCTAAAAAACTCGGTTTTCTTTCAATTAAAGAGCTTTTTTCTAAAATGATAGACTTAAAGGAGTTTGCTAGTAATTCAAGTTTCTTAGAATCTGAAATATTGACTGCTGATTTTATCCGGTTAGCAGAAAAGATTAGAGGCAAAGGATTTAATCCAAATGCCTCTACAAGAGAAAAAGATTCTTTCGGAAGGTCTTGGTTAGCAAAGTATATTAAATAACAATCTAACTTTATTGACTATATTGCTATATGTGAAAATAATTTTGCCAGACTACCCAGAGTTGCAATCGGTTAATACGAAGTGATAGGATCTGAATTGACCAACCCAGCTAAGAAATTCTTGTCAACTCAACCATTCGACTCCCTATCCAAGCAACTCTACGACCACCTCATTCCTGAGGATATAGGTCGCGTGGAGATTTCCCTAGAAGTTCCTGGGGAATCTTTATTTATCGATGTAGTGGTGACTCCCAACCCTAATCCTACAGGTAATCCCCTTAGTTTAGGATTGCTCGGCAGAGCCATCCAACGTCCGTGTATCTTGGAAACCTATCGTAACGCTCCCACAGCTGAAGCCACCAATGTCTGTATGTTCAAACGGATTTGGTACTTCTTGGAATTACGCCGTCGAGCTAAAAGAGCAAAACGTGCCTTCACCAAGTCCGACCAACCGCAACTGTGGATTGTTACTCCCACCGCTAGTGACAACTATCTTGAAGAATTTAATGCTAAACCCAAACAAGGCTGGCCCCCAGGAGTCTATGGGCTGGCCACGGGACTCCACACCGGGATTATCGTCATTCACCATCTTCCAGTGGAACCAGAAACTCTCTGGTTTCGGCTCCTGGGAAGAGGAAGAGTCCAAGCCAAGGCAGCGCAAGAAGTTCTGGCCTTGCCCCAGGACGATCCCTTGCGCTCCGGCGCATTACAATTATTATCTAGTTGGAAAATCGTCGAACGAATCCATCCAGATCTGGAACAAACAAACAGGGAGTTTAATATGGCACTCTCACAAGCTTATTTAGAGTGGGAAAAGGAAGTTGAACTGCGAGGTAAGCAGCAAGTAGCCCTCAATATGCTTCGCGGTGGCATTCCCGTTGAGCAAATCGCTCAATTTACCGGACTTTCTTTTCAACAAATCCAACAACTACAATCTGAGTTTAACAACTCGTAACTTTTGAATACATCTCTGTCGTCAGAGCAGTCTGGAATATGGTCCCTGTTTTCAATAGGGACCAATAGACATATCCAAAAACTAGGGGTGCTTGATATATAAGGATTTGAGAACCAATTCTTACGATGTCTAATGAAGAACAATAAATCGCTACATACGAAGTGATA
>JH610795.1 GCA_000252485.1 Prochloron didemni P4-Papua_New_Guinea
GTACGTACGTACGTACGTACGTCGTCGTCGTCGTCGTCGTCGGTGGNGGNGNGATCCAACCTTAAAGTTGGGTTTCGTTACCTCTTTGCGAGTTTTAACCGCTTCGGAACTCACAGGCAAGATGCCTGTGCCACAATAAACCCAGATGATTGACCATGAGTTATCTGTTGGTAGCGAGACTTTTTTTGATAAAGCTTGACTAAGGTACAATTTGCTTTTTATTTAAATTAGATCAAATCTGAAAATGGTTGTTACAAATACAATAGTTTTATAAGCAATTGTAGGTTGGGTTTCGTGACCTCAACTCACAGGCAAGATGCCTGTGCCACAATAAACCCAGATGATTGACCATGAGTTATCTGTTGGTAGCGAGACTTTTTTTAATAAAGCTTGACTAAAGTACAACTGGCTTTTTATTTAAATTAGATCAAATCTGAAAATGGTTGTTACAAATACAATAGTTTTATAAGCAATTGTAGGTTGGGTTGAGCGATAGCGAAACCCAACAGCACTAAGTTTTGTTGGGTTTCGTGACCTCAACTCACAGGCAAGATGCCTGTGCCACAATGAACCCAGATGATTGACCATGAGTTATAGCGCTACGCGCAATTCAAAATTCAAAATTCAAAATTCATTTAGACGCTGTGACCAGGTTTCAGGCTTTATTGATGTCCTAACCTAAATGCGTAGTGCTATATCTGTTGGTAGCGAGACTTTTTTTGATAAAGCTTGACTAAAGTACAATTTGACTTTCTATTTAAATTCGCTCCAAAAATCCGTTCTTGTCAACTCCCATTCTGTCGTAATTTATTGAAATAAATTTCTAATAATTTGCAGTGATTTGGTATATTTGGATACTGTTTGGAGGCGATCGCTAAGAGCGGCGCTACGCGCACCGCTCCGCGGATCGCTACGCGAGCAGGCGAAGCCTGCCACTGCGTGATCGCATTTTTTTTAGGTTATCCCGTGGGTTAGAAACCGGGTTTCTGACCAAAATTTCGGCAGTTTATCCTAAAATTATGGAAGAAACCCGGTTTCTTCGCTCAAAGTGACCAGTTTTCAGTTTGTTTAGGAGTGGTTACAATCATATAATATTAAATCTGAAAATGTTTGTTAAAAATACAATAGTCATCTACTATCGATAAGTTTTTTGTATATATTTTAGGGTTCGATTTCAGCCAATAAACCGGGTTCCTCTTATTATTATTTTAAAGATTAATTGAGTAATCACATCATAGTTGGGGTCAAGTTTGATAGCTTCGTTGTAATCAGCCATCGCTTCTTGTAACTCTCCTAACTCATAGCGAGTCAAACCCCTATTGTTATAGGCATCAGCATAGTTAGGGTCAAGTTTAATAGCCTGTCGGTTGTACTGGTCTGGAAACCAAAGCCTTAGTATTAACTATAACTTCTCTTACCCTGGGCATATCTCCCCAATCTCCCAAATCTACCCAAACGCGATCGCCCATGAAATAGGCTTGAGGATAAGAGTGAGAGAGATATATAGTTATTCATCTTAGATTTGCCGAGTATATTCATTAGAATTATAAATCAACAATTAAAAATTAACAATTAAGAGCTGATTAACCAAGATAGAACTTAACGATTCCCATTTCCACTCAGTTAACATTTATTAGAGGATGGTGGTATAATGCTACTTTGAGTAGAGCGATCGCGTACCATCATAGGGCTTAAGTACCATAGTGAATAGATTTCGACAATAGATGAAAGAAGAATGAACCGCAGAGGCGCAGAGAAAGCAGAGATAAGAGAGGAGAGAGGGGGAGAGAGGAAAAGAATAGCCACAAAGGTATTTAGTACTTTCTATAATTGAGAAAAGGTGGTTATTAATCAAAAAATGGTTAATTGTTATAGCAATCTAAACATCGGCTAGTACAAAAAAATCCATAAATAGCCTAGCGCGAAACGCTCTATCAACTATCAACTGTCAACTATCAACTATCAACTATCAACTATCCACTATCAACTATCAACTATCCACTATCCACTATCCACTATCAACTATCAACTATCCACTGTCAACTATCAACTATCAACTATCCACTATCCACTATCAAATGTCTCAAACTCGCCTAATTATCATTTTTCTCGGTCTCAGCGTCATCCTCGGACTGGCCATTTGGCTAATTAATTCCCTTTACCGATTGTTTCTCCAAATCGGTTTTTTCTCCCCTTTCCTAGCTACTTTACTAGTATTCCTGATTATCGTACTCTTGAGTTTCGCTATCTTTGTCTTCTTCAATCATTACTTCAAGTTTTATACCCCGAAAAACTACGGCAAAACCTCAAGACAAGGTAAGATTGCTGGGAAAATACCTGCCAATAAAAAAGAAGCAGCCACTACAACTTTAGACAGTATCAAACAACAAGTAAAACAAATTCAAGATAAAGTTGCCCAGCAAGCTTTATTGGGTTCCGCAAGGGAAATAGAGGAAAATCTAGCCCGGGGGGAACTACAAGTAACAGTATTCGGAACTGCTTCTGCGGGGAAAACTTCCCTCATTAATAGTTTAATTGGAGAAATAGTGGGCAATGTAGAACCTACTATGGGCACTACCGAAGAAGGAGCAACTTATCGCTTAAAATTAGGGGAAGTGGGAAGAGAAATTTTGCTTACAGATACCCCAGGAATTTTGGAAGCATCTAGAGAAGGAAATCAACGGGCAAGACTGGCACAACAATTGGCAACTGCAGCAGATTTATTAATCTTAGTAGTAGATAATGACTTGCGCCAGTCGGAATGGGAACCTCTCCAAGATTTAACAGAAATTGGCAAGCGATCGCTCTTAGTCTTCAACAAAATCGACCTCTATAGCGAAGAAGAAGAAGACATCATTCTCAATCGCTTGCGTCAGAGAGTAGCAGATTTCATTCCCCCTGCGGATGTAATTCCCATTGCCGCCAATCCCCAACCAGTACAGTTACAGTCGGGAGAAATTATCGAACCAGAACCGGAAGTAACAGCTTTAATTAAAAGATTGGCAGTAGTCTTAAGAGCGGAAGGAGAAGACTTGCTTGCCGATAATATTTTATTGCAATCGGTCCGTTTAGGCGAAGAAGCAAAGAAGATAATTGAAAGACAGCGTCGCCGTCAAGCAGATAAAATTATCGAACGCTATCAATGGATTGGTGCGGGAGTAATTGCTGTCACTCCTTTGCCTGTGCTGGACATGCTTGCCGCAGCAGCAGTCAATGCCCAAATGGTAGTGGAAATTGGTAAGGTTTACGGTTGCGAATTAAATAGCGATCGCGGGAAAGAATTAGCCATTTCTTTAGGCAAAACCATGGTTAGTTTGGGTCTAGTGAAAGGCACAGTCCAGTTGCTAGCTAGAGTGTTGCAAACTAACTTTGCTACCTATTTAGTTGGGAAAGCAATTCAAGCAGTAACGGCAGCTTATTTAACCCGCATTGCAGGGAAAAGTTTTGTAGAGTATTTCCGGCAAAACTTAGATTGGGGAGATGGAGGAATGGCAGAAGTAGTGCAGCGACAATTTCAATTAAGTAAGAAAGATGAATTTGTTAAATCCTTTGTTTCTGACGCTATTTCTCGGGCTATTATACCTTTGAAAGGAGAACAAGAAGAAGAATTTGAACATGAGTGGCAATATGATGAAGTAGAGGGAGTAGAGCCAGTAGAAGATGATTGGGACACAGCTAAAATTAAACATAGGGATGATTGGTAATTGGTTGTTGGTTGTTTGTTGTTTGTTGTTGGTTGTTGGTTGTTGGTAGTTGGTAGTTGGTTGTTGGTTGTTGGTTGTTGGTTGTTTGTTGTTTGTTTTTTATAGTAGTAGGGTGGGCATTGCCCACCAATATGCTTTTAGGCAACCTAGAGAAAGATTTTAATTAAACATCCGTCAATTGATTTTAAGTAGATTCGATAAATAACGTTGTGGTGGGCGATGCCCACCCTACAATTGTACCATTCTTATCACGTGGGGTTAGAAACCGGGTTTCTTCTCACAATTTAATAATTAATCTCAAAATAATAAGAGAAACCCGGTTTCTTGGCGGCAATAATGGGGGATTTAGGGGGATATGCCACTACTTCTCCCCAACAGCCATAGGTATAGCGCTTCGCGCTCGCCTATTTACAGATTTTTCTGAGACTCCAAACGTATCAAGGGCTTCAAAATTTAGTTGTAACTACACCAGAGCGAAGCGCTATAGTAGCTTATCCCATGGGGTTAGAAACCGGGTTTCTTCCCAAAATTTAATAACTCATCCCAAAATAATAAGAGAAACCCGGTTTCTCGGCTGAAATCTATTCTAGAATTTTTGGTTAGTTTTAAATACTCAAAGTCCCCCTTCCATAAGGGGGATTTAGGGGGATTTCTCCCCAACAGCCATAGTCTGAAAACGACGCAATTGAGCGATAGGAAGAATGCGCGATCGCTGAGTTTTCAGCAAGCCAATATTACTAGTTAAAAAGAAACTCACAAAACTAGCAATGGCGATTACAGAAATCATGGTGGTATCGGAAAGAACCGTGAGAATAATGCTAGTACTAATAGGAGTTTTCGTCACCGCCACATTCACTGCTGCCATGAGACAAAGCATAGCAATGGTAGGATGAATGAAAGGAAAGACCATGGAAAGTCCCAAACCCAAATTAGTACCGATAAAGAAGAGAGGGAAAATAAAACCGCCTCGGAAACCGCAATGAAGGGTAAAACTAATAGCAAACATTTTGGCGATAGCAATACCAAAAAGCATCATGGCACTCAACTGAGGACCGGTTTCAATTACCGTTTCTATTTGTGTCTCACTGAAGAAGAGAGTTTGGGGAAAAACTAAAGCAATTAAACCGATGGCTAAACCTCCCAAAGTAGCCATAAGAACGATATGTTCTTCCAGAGGTTCCAGCAACTGCTTGGTGAAGCGAAACAAATAGATAAACATAATCGCCGCCACCGCTCCCATCGCCCCCAGTACAACTCCCTCCACTAGATGAACCGGTGCTAATTGTGGTTGGGTCTGGAAGTGATAAATCCCTCCAATAGTCAATCCCGTATTTACCTTAAATACTGCAAAACTAAAAATTCCCGACAAAATTGCTGGAACCAGAGCTTCGTAGTACTCCAAACTGCGACGATGGGGAATTTCCAGGGCAAACAAAGCGCCGCCAATGGGAGCGCCGAAGAAAGCCCCCAGAGCCGCACTCATACCGCAAAAAGTCAATACTCGTACCGAAGCAGTACTCAGTTTCAGTCTATCTCCCAACCAACTGCCGAAGCTACCGTTAATTTGTACCAAAGGCGCTTCCGGTCCCGCGCTGCCTCCCGATGTAATAGAGATGAGAGAAGAAATAATCATGGGCGGGGTTTGGGACATTTCAATCCTACCAGGATCGTGAACCTTATCCACTACCAGAGCCATTTCTCCCGGCTGACCCATCCAATAAAGAGATAAACCGACAAAAAGACCGCCCATAGTAGTAGCAATCCAGAGGTAATTCCAGGATGGCAGCCAACTAGGGAAATAGGGTTCCAAAAACTCCGGCAACACATCCCAAACCCCATGCAAAAACCCTTCCAGCACGAAGTAATAGACGCTTGCAACCAATCCACCTACAATACCAATTACCGTGGCGCAGAGAATAGTCTCAAAATATTGGAGAGTGCGAATTTCTTCTTGGCTGGATTGCTGTTTCTCTTGCTGTTTTGTCTCCGTAGTAACAGTTTCTAGTTTTGTTTCAGTTGTCAATGACCCACAACCTCCATAATTCTTATTTTTTCAATTACCTTTGACGGGAAATCAGATGGCAAAGCTATAGCAATGAGCAATGAACAATTAACAATTAACAATTAAAAAGACACCGGCGCGAAGCGCTATATTTCTTTTTATAAAAAAATGCATAGATATTATGCGTTTTCTACATGATTTTATTAGAAATTTTATAAGAGAGATACAGCACTACGCATTCAGGTTAGGACATTAATAAAGCCTGAAACCTAGTCATAGCCATCTTTTTTAATTTTTAATTTTGAATTTTGAATTGCGCGTAGCGCTATACAATCTTCTATTGGTGTTGCTGCTGCTTGGTGAATCGACTCAACCATGCCTGGTATAGATTGTAAATAAAGAGTTTCTTGAATTGCATTCCATTCCTGTTCGGAAATTAAAATTGCATTCCCTGCGCTTCCTTTAATGAGAATTGGTTGATGTTTTTCATTAATTTCAGCAACAACTTTGGCAAGATCCAGTTGGGTTTGATTAACAGTAATTGTTTCCATTGAATTATAAATTAGTTTTGTTAGATAAAACATCCAACTAATGTAGGTGTCAGTGAATATAAGGTAGTTCTCACTCCACTATAGCGCTTCTTACTACTATATTTACAATTTTTTCTTGATGATTTTTAGTGGGACTTAGACAAAAATAAAGCCAATTTTCAACTTAAACCAAGTCACAGCAAGGGTTTGAGGTCGATTTAGTATAAATCCTATAACCACAAGGGTTTCAGCCATTTTTAGGCAGTTGACCTATTTTCCTCTCTCTGAAGGCTTTTCAGCCCCCTAGGGTAAGTTCCATTAGTTCAACATGTTTACCCCCTGTTAGCACTTCATACCACGCTCTCTAGCATTACGCCGTCCAGCCGATTTCGATTGCAGGTCGCTACACTTAGCCTCGCATCTTCGCGTATGCTATTGCATGAGCCATTAGAGACGTTGCAAAAACGTTGAAACTTAACTCCTCGTTTGGTTCACGATATTTACCGTTTAAACCATCGACTGCATTTGAGAATATCAGGCATGTAGAGTCATAAAGCCGCTCTCTAATAAGACGCTCGCAAAATAATTCGTAGCGTTGTGCATAGGACGCCTCTTTGAACTCTGGAAATACCTCAAAGTGAGGTTCTGAAACGCGAACTGGAGAAGTCGAACGTTCTGTTTCTTCTAGTAGCATTAGCCACCCAAGCCAAGGCTTTTTTGATGGCTTGAATTTTCCTTCTCTGTAAGCAGTTAAAAGGTCGCTAGAGCTGCCTAGCGCCTCCTCAACCCTATTATTGAAGTTGTTTCCAAATGATGGTCCTATATGAGCTTTGAATTCAATAGAGGCTAAGAGATTTCCATCTATAACTACAACTAAGTCCCAATCTTTTGTTGGTCGGAAATAGCCAGGTAGAGTTGTCGCTCTTGTGTGAATTGTAGAATCTGGTAGCCCTGAATCTGTTAGCAACTTTGCAAGAAAAGAAATAAAACCATCTAGGTGTTTCCCCCCGGTGACGGCACTTCGATTGCCAGCATCTTTCTTCCCTGTTGCTACTCCTTGATTCTTATGTTGTTTGGTTCTAACTAACCAGAAATGGCGCACTGCCTCTGCAACTAGTTCGTTGTAATCTTCCATATGTTTATCTATGGCTTTTTCAGAAGAACTTCAGCGTGAGAAAAAAGGGATGAAGTCTCACTTCTAATTCGTTTTTCAGCTATCTCCATATAGTGGGGGTCAAGTTCTATTCCTATTGAATTTCTTCCCCACTTGGATGCTGCGACTACAGTTGTGCCAGTACCCAAAAAAGGATCTAGAACGGTATCACCAACAAAGCTAAACATCCGAATTAAACGTTCGGCTAATTCTTCTGGGAATGGTGCTGGATGCTGACGAGTTGAGGCACCGGTAAGCCCAGACCAAATCGACTGAAACCAGAGTTTATGATTTTTATCTGAAATTACTGAAAGAACACGTGTTGCAACTGTTGGCTTTCTATAACCACCCGGCTTACGCTGCATCAAAATATATTCGATATCATTTTTTATGACAGCATTAGGCTCATATGGTTTTCCGAGAAAGCCTGCTCCATTACCGGAGGCTTCAAATACAGCATTGGCAATTTTGTACCAAATAATAGGAGCTAAGTTGTCAAAGCCTATATTTCGACAATGTTCCTGAATTGAAGCATGTAACGGAACAACTGTATGTCTGCCTTGATTCTTACGTCTAGATAGACAAACATCACCTACTACACAAACTAACCTGCCGCCGGGTACAAGAACGCGATAGCAATGCTTCCATACTTCATCTAACTCGAATAAGAAACTCTCGTAGTCTTCAATATCACCTAATTGATTCTGATGATCTCGATATTTTTTTAACGTCCAATAAGGAGGAGAAGTCACTACTAAATGAACTGAGTTATCCTCGATATAAGAAATCTTTCGAGCGTCATCCTGATATAGAAAATGATGAGTAGGTATTTGTTTAACAGAAGTGTTAATCTTCTCGAATAACTGCTTATCTTTAGCAATCCTGGGTATATCGGTCTGAGGATTTTCTAAGGTAGTAACTTCCTTGGGCAGATATTCTTCATGTTGCAAACCTGCGGTCATTAGCATTACGAATTGCATCCTTTATCGTTCTTAGACTGAAAAGCATTTTCACCAGCCTCAGCATAGGTGAATTATAGTTGTCCTAAGTATACCCCATTCATTAGGTGTTGCGGCCAGCAATAAGTCTTCCCTCAAAAAAAACCGGATTTCATCAACAAAAAATCCGGTCTATGAAAGCAAGAACAAAAAGCTATAGCATTTGTTGGACTCATGAGGTAGATCTATGTATCCAGCCTGTGAACCTGTTTAGTATTAAGTGAGAGCAACCGCTAGGTTGCTGTATAACTATCAACTATCCACTATCAACTATCAACTATTACATGGGTTCAGAAGTAACCAGTTCTTCCTCCACAACTTCCCCTTCATGGTGTTCCGCAAAGGAATCTTTCGGTTCCTTGAGAACAAAGAAGCACAAGAAAGCAACCATTAAACCAGCCACTCCCATAATCTGGAAGAAGATGGAATTACCTTGAGCAATAACTGCTGGTGTCACTTCTCCACCACCACTCAACCATGAGGGTAACAAGCTAAAAATGGTGAGATAAGCTACCGCACCCACATTTCCGTAAGCTCCCACATTTCCAGCTACTTGACCAGTAATACGTCGTTTCACCAAAGGTACGATGGCGAAAGTAGAACCTTCTCCAGCTTGAACAAAGAAAGAACAAGCCATAGTCAGCAACACCGCAGCAGGTAAGAACCAAGCGCTGGAAACCATACTCATCATCAAATAGCCAATCCCCATGCAAGCAGTTAATACCCCCATGGTTGTCTTGCGACTACCCAACTTATCGGAAATTAAGCCCCCACCCGGACGAGCGGCCAAGTTCATAAAAGCATAGCTAGCAGCAATCATTCCCGCTTGTGCTTTGGTCAATTCAAAAGTACCCTCAAAAAATGCGGGCAGCATGGAAACTACTGCTAGTTCAGAACCGAAATTAACAATATAAGTCAATTCTAGAATGGCAACTTGGGAGAAATTGTAGCGGTCATCGGGCTTGTATTTCTTCTTGCCACTGAGTAAGTCTTTATTTACAGTCCAGCAATTGTAAGCCTGGAAGGCATATAAACCCAAGAGAGCGAGGATAGCGATAGTAAATGCAGTTGGATTGAAGAAACCAACTTTCATTAAACGCCAGCACAGCAGCATCAAAATACCCGTCAGAGGCACGTTCATCAGCATCAAGAACCAGAAGTCCTTCTTGGTAGTTACTTCGATGCCTCTCGCACTGGGAGGACGCTGATAAACCTTGCCAGGAGGAGTATCTTGGACGCTAAAAAAGTAGAGCATGCCGTAGAGCGCAGCAATTATACCAGTTCCCGCAATTGCCAGTCGCCAGTTGAGACCGCTACCACCAAAAGCCAACCAACCAGCGATAGTAGGCAGGGTAAAAGCTGCCGCCGCAGAACCGAAGTTGCCCCAGCCCCCGTAAATACCTTCTGCCAAACCAATCTCTTTCGGTGGAAACCATTCCGCTGTCATGCGGATGCCAATGACAAAGCCAGCACCCACAATACTCAGGGCTAGGCGGCTGATTACTAATTGACTGAAGTTCTGAGCTAAACCGAAAGCAATACAGGGAATAGCCGCATACATCAGCAAAATAGAATAGGTAATTCTCGGGCCGTATTTGTCTAAGAGCATGCCGATAATTACCCGAGCAGGCACGGTCAGCGCCACATTACAGATAGCAATGGTTCTCACCTGGCCTATTTCCAGACCAAAACTTTCTCTCACTGCTGTGGCAAAAGGGGCAAAATTGAACCACACCACAAACGAGAGAAAGAATGCGAACCAGGTCATGTGGAGGATTTTATACCTACCGCGAAACGACCACAACTCTCCTAGCATTTGTCACCTTCCTTGGGATTGCAAAACTGGAACATTCTTTGAATAAAGACAGGAATAAGTTATAGTGGGAATAGCACTATCTTTAGAAACAATCAGAATCAACTTACTAAATATAATTTCGATTATTTGTCTCTTTTTTTACTTTTTCCTATCCAGTAAGTTTTCTTCTATTCCAGGGAATAATTTAATCGCTGGAATTTAGTTTTTTCTTAGTTACAAGAATTGCATTGTGATTTTGAGTTTTTTGTATATTGCGTTACATGAATTGCCTGATGATGCAAGTTGAGCATTTTATCTATACAAGTTTTGCATTATTGTTGCAATTGAATTGTCAAGAGAATTAATTAGGTAGAATTTCCCTATTTGAATCGATTAATTTTAGGACTACGCAGAAACCGGGTTTATGAACTAAAACTCTGGATTTTGCCATTTTATCTCGACGAGAAACCCGGTTTCTAGGTTTGTTTGCGTAAGTCCCAAATTTGTATATTGTTTTACAAAAAATAACCTTGATCTTGAGTTTTTTGTATATTTTATTACATAAACGTTGCTTTAATATAGCATTTCTCATACTGGTGAGGTACAAAGTTTTGGGTTTTTAGGCAGGAGGCAGGTGTATAGGTGTACCTCATGAGTCCAAGGAACCCTATAAATTGTTCATTAAAACATAGGGTTTTTGATTGTTATAGCGCTTCGCCCTGGTGTCGTTACATGCTACATTTTTATACAAAGGTACTGCATCGGCTGGATCACCTTTATATAAAGCGTGCATGCGCATTTTTCTTATCAACCTCTTAATTGCCTGCACTGAGCGTAGCCGAAGTGTTCATTGTTAATTGTTCATTGCTCATTGCTATAGTTGCTAATTCTTCTTTGATAGGCTTGGTGACTCCAACTTTTTTCAGTTCTTTTGTAGGGCAATTGTATTTGTTGACTAATAAAGGATCTCAATTGGGATTGACTCAAAACTAACAATCTCGGCCACATTTGGTAATTCCTATAGCGCAGATAAGGAAGCAAACTAATACAAAGCTGACAGGTGATTAAGCCCGGCCCAGTTTCCAGCCACGGGCTTTCTGCTGAATAATTAAGTAGATTAGTCACAGCTTGGTCTAATGTATTACGGATTATCATTTGACCGGGGATGCAGCCCAGAAAATTATTGCCTATGCAGGCAAAGTCTTCTTGCTGAAGTATAGCGCTACGCGCAATTCAAAATTCAAAATTCAAAATTCAAAAACTGGCTATGACTAGGTTTCAGGCTTTATTAATGTCCTAACCTAAATGCGTAGTGCTATACCAACTCTGGATTGAGTGCAATCATGGGATCTAATGACTTGCGACAGCGATCGTCTACATCGGCGTAAAATCCGCCCATTTTATACAGGTATGCCAACCGGAACAAGTCTGCTTGAGTAGCGGGTTGCTCGCAAATTTGAAATGCTTTCAATACTCTGTTGTCGTAATGCTTTTTTAAAAAGGCGATCGCCCCCTGGAAAGAAAAGCGAATGTATTCATATTCCGGGTTGCAATTTCTCCAAGATTGACAGGAAACTTTTCCCGTCAGCAATTACGAAACCAGTTTAATGCTTCTTCTCTTCTACCTCGTTGCCGCTCTAGATAAGCCAATTGCATGATAATTCGATTTTCATCTGGGTACTTCTCTAAAAGCTGGTTTAGTTCTGTTTCGGCACCATCCAATTGGTTTAAATTGCTGAGAGTTTGTGCTATTTTTAAACTGGGTTCAAAACTATCTGGGTGATATTCTCTTGCTTGTTGAAAGTAGCCAAGAGCATCCTCTAGTCCATGGCGCTTTTGCTCCAATTCTCCTAGTTTTAAGAAAATTTCCCAATTTTGGGGATGGTGTTTTAGGGCTGTTTGCAGTTGTTGCTCTGCTTCATCGAAGAGTTCTGCTTCCTTGAGGGCTAGCCCCAAACTAAGATTAGCTCTCAGATGAGTTGGGTCTACAGATAAAGCTTTTTTAAAGCATTCTATTGCCTTAAGTCTATCTTTTTGCTCGCGGTATATATGGCCTAAGGATAGGAGAACTCTCAAATCGTCCGGGAAAATATGGCGGAGATTTTCCAGTATGGCGATCGCCTCCTCCGCTTCTCCCATTTCCCTGAGGGTTTGGGCCAATTGTAATTTGGCATTCAGATTTTCTGGCTCTATTAGTAGAATTTCTCTATATAACTCAGCCGCTTTAGACCAGTCCAGTTGTTTTTTGAGGAGATTAGCAAAAATAAGTTTTACTTGCAAATTTTCTGGCCATTGTTCTAGAATTGGTTCAATATCCTCAACTGCTTCATCTAAGCGATTTAATTCTAACAGAACTTGAATTTTCGCTAATTTAGTATCTCTTAACTGATTGGGATTTGATGAACAGTCACCTGCTTGGTTAAACCAATTTAATGCTTGTTGTTTGTCACCTCTAACTTTTTCTAAATTGCCTAACCTAATGAGAATTCGAGAATCATTGGGATAATGTTTCAGAGCCGTTTGCAATTGTTGCTCTGCTTCAACTAATAAACCAGCATGCTGCAGCTCAACCGCCAGATTAATATTAGCCCAGAAGTGAGTAGGTTCTGACTCCAAGGCCAGTTGAAAGCAGTCCATCGCTTTTTCCCGATTCTCTTGCTTCCGATAGATTGTCCCCAGTTGTATTAAAGCATGGGGATTTTTTGGCTTAATGGCAAATACAACGTCGAGATTTTGCTTTGATTCCTCTAATCTATCTAAATAAATTTGTTCGCTTGCTAATTGTAATCTTGCACCTAAGTGGTTTGGCTTGAGTTCTTTGGCTTTTTCAAAAGAGAGTAAGGCGTTGTGGCGCTCCCCCACTTCACGATATATTTTTCCCAGCTCCAACCAGCCAGGAAAAAACTCATTCTTCTAAAAGTTGTTGAATTTTGCTTTTGGCTGTTTCAATTTGACCCGATCGTTTAATTTCTAAGCTTTCTTTTAGAGATTGCTCGGCTACTTCCTGACTTGAAATATCCATATTTTCTTAATAATCCCTGCTATTAATCCTAGATGATTTATCTCTCTTCTGTCATTTACAAATAGTTTATTGCATCATAGTATAGATTGAGGTTATCCCGTGGTTGAGAAACCGGGTTTCTTTCCAAAATTTTAGCATTAATCCTTAAAATAATAGGAGAAACCCGGTTTCTGGGCTGAATTCACTAATGTATCTGTAGCAACCATTTTCAGATTTGATATTACAAGTAATTGTAGTAATTGTAGGTTGGGTTGAGCGATAGCGAAACCCAACACGAGAAAAACGTCCGCTTGGTAGCCCCGTTTCTGATAAGCGGGGCTCTAAAGCGACACGGCGAATTTATTCGCCATCAAGAAGATCTAAAGACAGAAGATATTATAATGGAACCATTATTCTCCCAACCAACTTTGGTGAAAAACCCAACTGGGAGACAACTAAAAAGTAGCGGCAACTCTAAGCATTGCTTAGGGAAGTCAGTAGGGGCGCTTTGACTACGCCTGTAAGAGTCCATTTCTGGGCTACTTGCGAATCCCCGTCTCTTTAGAGCGGGGAGAGTCAACAATATCATATGCTGTTGGGAGGTCCCTGCACGTAGCCGAAGGGCAGTGACCGCGTAGCCGTTGGGTTTCGTGACCTCAACCCAACCTACGATGCTCAAAGTCCCCCTTTGATAAGGGGGATTTAGGGGGATATTTGCTTTTACTTAGCTTTAGCGCCAAAATTCTCCATTAAAAGCTCCTGCAATACCGGTAGCAAATCCTCACAAGCAACCCCTTTCTGCACCCGTTGACCCAATTGAGCGTCCTTACCTACTTTCCCCCCCAGATAGATATTAACCCCTTCAACGGATTTGCCATCTTTACGTACCTTCGTCCCCATCAAACCAATATCAGCAACTTGAGGCTGACCGCAAGAATTAGGACAACCGGTCCAGTGAATCCGCACCGGACGGGGTAAGTCTAATTGCTCGTCCAAAGCCTTAGCTAACTCTACCGCTCTAGTTTTCGTTTCTACTAGAGCGAAGTTGCAGAACTGAGCCCCAGTACAAGACACCAAGGCCCTTTGTAAAGGCTCCGGTTTAATAGAAAACTTTTGCAATAGAGGTTCCCCTAAGAAAGCATCTAAGTTCTCCGTAGCAATGTGAGGAATAATGACATTTTGCTCTACAGTGAGACGAATTTCGCTCTCACCGTACACTTCAGCCAAGCGAGCAAAATCCAACATGTCATCTGCAGACAGTCGCCCTACGGGGACGTGCATGCCCACATAGTTCAATCCCTCTTGCTTTTGGGGAAATACTCCCAGGTGGTCTCGCTTTTGGCGATCGATTTCGTCTTTTTCCGCCGCACTAGCTAAACAACCACCAAACTCTTGTTCTACCAAAGAGCGGAATTGGTCCATTCCCAATTCTTCAATCAACCACATCAACCGAGTTTTTTGGCGATTGCCTCGGGAACCCTGATCCCGAAACACCCTTAAAATAGCCGTAGATAGATTCACTACATCCTGGTTGGGACTCACCCAAGCATTGAGGGGAATGGCTCCTTCGCAACGCTGGGGAGAGAAAAAGCCCCCTACCAGAACGTTGAAACCCAAGATTCCATCCTTATAGGCGGGAACGAAAGCAATATCGTTGATTTCTGCGTGGACCGAATTATCTCGACCCCCTTCTATAGCAATATTGAATTTACGGGGTAAGTTGGTAAATTCATAGTTGCCCTGGCTGTTATTGGTAATGGCATCTTGGACTTTCCGCACCAGTTCCCTAGTGTCCATTAGTTCATCCTCATCTATTCCTGCCATGGGAGAACCAGTAATATTGCGCACGTTATCCATGCCGGACTGCATGGAGGTCATGCCTGCATCTTCGAGCCGAGCGAAAATATCCGGGATATCTTCCAGGCGAACTCCCCGCAGTTGAAGATTTTGGCGGGTAGTAATGTCGGCGCTGCCATCTTCTCCATAGCGTTGAACTATTTCCCCTAATACTCCCATTTGCTGGCTGGTGAGAATGCCGTTGGGAGTGCGCATGCGCAGCATGAATTTGCCAGGAGTGACGGGACGATAGAAGATTCCTACCCATTTGAGACGGTGCTGCAGGTCGGTTTGGTCCATGGCTTCCCAACCTAATTCAGCAAACTTTTCCAGTTCGTCTTTAATTGCCAGTCCGTCTTTTTCGGCTTTGAATTTCTCGAATTTATTTAGTTTTTCTTGTTTCTTGGCTGCTTTAACTGCAACTACCATGAGTTGGTTCTCCTTTAATTATTTTTTAACACTGTTGTTATTTTAGGACCATTTCCCCGGTTTGATAAAGTTTCACCCGGAGAATGGGGAAAAATATGCTCAAACTATTACTAGCTAAGGGATAGCAACCATTTTTGTCTATCTAAAATTTTTCCCTACCCCTTGACATTAGCCAAAAGCTTGTCTAAAATAAAACTATTGCAATTAAATAATACGAATTTACTATGATTGTCACTACCAAAAAAGCAGCAGGGATTTTAGGTATAACAGGGGCCAGATTGCGAGTGCTTCTGGCTCAGGGTCGAGTAGAAGGGGCTTATAAGTGCGGTAGAATGTGGCTAATTCCTTTATTCAACGGTCGTCCCTTCATTAGCAAAGGCATTCTTAGGCCCGGCTCCCAAGTGGAAAAATGCGATGCTACCAGCTAAAACTATCATTCATGTCAACGGACAGCGCATTAGACAGAATCTGAAACAGAAGGAGCAGCAACCAGTAATTACAGTAAAAAAAGGCAATAGCAATATCTATGGTCACGAAGTGGAAGTACCGGGAGGATGTCGGGTTGTTTATCGACCCCACAATCCAAAATGTGGTGCGAGGGTTTGGATTGAGAGTCTCTATGATGTGCTTGCACAGAGGGTCGCCGAAGTGAAAGTAATTTGTTTAGATTCTGAAGAGTTGAATGCCTTGGCAATGACAGAGGCTGAAAAAACTATTGCAACAGCGCCACAGTCAGAATCTCTACCCCCTAAGCAATGAGCAATTAACAATTAACAATGAACAATTAAAAGGTTGATAAGAAAAATTTCTCTCTGAATATGAAACGGTTCAGAAATGTGTAGATGCTGCGTTCAAAAACTGTCCTAATGTATGCCCGTAGCGCTATATAGCAGTTGACAGCTCCCGACCGTCGAATTCAAAATTAAAAATTAAAAATTCAAACATGTTGAATTGACGAATATCGACCCGAAAAATGGCAGAAACTAGACTCGCCTTATTCCTCTTGGTTTTCAGCTTGTTGTCAATTTTCAGATTCGGTCGAGTGGATAGTGTTATCAGCAATTGTAGTTTGGGTTGCGATCGCGGGAAACCCAACCTACGAAAAATTACCATATGGCGCTGTGGTGGGCAGTGCCGCACCCTACGAAGAGACTAGACCTTGGTGCTGTTGGGTTGAGGTAACGAAACCCAACCTACAATTATTGATAACTTTATCGCGCTATTGTTAATTGTTAATTGTTAATTGTTCATTGTTCATTGTTCATTGTCTCCTTGTTGCTGACCTCGGATTAAATACCGAATTTCTCCAAGTAAAACATCGAAACGTTTATTGCTTTCCGCTTGTTCTCGTTCCAACCTCTCCATCTCTTTCTTCCGAGCTGCCATTTCTTCATCAAATCGGTTCATCCTCCGTTCTTGTTTTGCAACCACCTCTATGAGTCTTTGAGTTGTGTCTCGCAAAATCTCCATTCCTTTTCGCATCTCAGTGACACTTTCCCGAAGTTCCGTGACGCTTTCCTTGACCTCGGTTACACTTTCTTTAACCTCCGAGACACTTTCCTTGACCTCAAAAACGCTTGATGCCAAGTTGTCGAGCATTTCCGAGGTCCAACGTTGAGTTGCCATGATACAATTATCTCAATTAAATATTTTCTACCAATAGTATACATCATGAACCCCGTTTTAGGGGTTTTTTTATAACAGTTGACAGCTAGAGAGTGAGCAGTGACCAGTGACCAGTGACCAGGACTACAGTTTTTTCACCAGTTGCGATCGATAGACATCTGGAACAACTAGGGGGGCAATCTTGATATACAAGGGTGGAAAAACCAATTCTGGAGATGTCTAATAGTAATTTTAGAAACTTATGAGCGATCGCCGTTGACATCTGACACGTTTCTCTTGTGGATTGCTCAAAATCTCTAGCCAAGTCTAGAATTTCCAGCAAGATTTTGGAATCCGGCAATTGTTTCATAGTCATTCGAGCAAGCGAACCAAAACCCAGATGAGATGGATGAAAATGGTGGGCAGTGCCGCACCCTACGAAGAGACTAGACCTTGGTGCTGTTGGGTTGAGGTAACGAAACCCAACCTACAATTATTGATAACTTTATCGCGCTATTGTTAATTGTTAATTGTTAATTGTTCATTGTTAATTGTCTCCTTGTTGCTGACCTCGGATTAAATAGCGAATTTCTCCAAGTAAAACATCGAAACGCTTATTGTTTTCCGCTTGTTCTCGTTCTAACCTCTCCACCTCTTTTTTCCTGGCTGCCATTTCTTCCTTCCTTGCTGCCATTTCTTCCTTCCTTGCTGCCATTTCTTCATCAAATCGATCCATCCTCCGTTCTTGTTTTGCAACCACCTCTATGAGTCTTTGAGTTGTGTCTCGCAAAATCTCCATCCCTTTTCGCATCTCGGTGACACTTTCCCGAAGTTCCGTGACGCTTTCCTTCACCTCGGTTACACTTTCTTTAACCTCAGAGACGCTTTCCCGAAGTTCCGTGACGCTTTCTTTAACCTCAGAAACACTTTCCTTGACCTCAAAAACGCTTGATGCCAAGTTGTCGAGCATTTCGTCTGTCCAACGTTGAGTTGCCATGTATCAATTATCTCAACTAAATATTTTCTACCAACAGTATACATCATGAACCCCGTTCTAAGCGATCGCCGTTGACATCTGACACATTTCTCTTGTGGATTGCTCAAAATCTCTAGCCAAGTCTAGAATTTCCAGCAAGGTTTTGGAATCCGGCAATTGTTTCATAGTCATTCGAGCAAGCGAACCAAAACCCAGATGAGATGGATGAAAATGGTGGGCAGTGCCGCACCCTACGAAGAGACTAGACCTTGGTGCTGTTGGGTTGAGGTAACGAAACCCAACCTACAATTATTGATAACTTTATCGCGCTATTGTTAATTGTTAATTGTTAATTGTTCATTGTTCATTGTTCATTGTTCATTGTCTCCTTCTTGCTGACCTCGGATTAAATAGCGAATTTCTCCAAGTAAAACATCGAAACGCTTATTGTTTTCCGCTTGTTCTCGTTCCAACCTCTCCACCTCTTTTTTCCGAGCTGCCATTTCTTCCTTCCTGGCTGCCATTTCTTCCTTCCTGGCTGCCATTTCTTCATCAAATCGATTCATCCGGCTTTCTTGTTTTGCGGCTATCTCTATGAGTCTTTGAGTTGTGTCTCGCAAAATCTCCATCCCTTTTCGCATCTCGGTGACACTTTCGCGAAGTTCCGTGACGCTTTCCTTGACTTCGGTTACACTTTCTTTAACCTCAGAGACGCTTTCCCGAAGCTCCGTGACACTTTCTTTAACCTCAGAGACGCTTTCCCGAAGCTCCGTGACGCTTTCTTTAACCTCAGAAACGCTTTCCTTGACCTCAAAAACGCTTGATGCCAAGTTGTCGAGCATTTCCGAGGTCCAACGCTGAGTTGCCATGATACAATTATCTCAACTAAATATTTGTTTACCAACAGTATACATCATGAACCCCGTTCTAAGCGATCACCGTTGACATCTCACACATTATCACCTTTGTACAAAGCGAAAGGGGCATTTTTCTGCTCAACCTCTTAATTGTTATAGCACTACGCATTTAGGTTAGGACATTAATAAAGCCTGAAACCTAGTCATAGTCTATTTTTGAATTTTGAATTTTGAATTTTGAATTTTGAATTGCGCTATAATTGTTCATTGAAATAACCCACCTAGTTACCGAATGTTGCAACTTGTGGCGGGTTATTCCTGGTTTGAGTTTAGGATTTTTCTTGGCTACTTTATTACTAAGGTTTACAGGAAATTAACAACTTTTTCTTTCTCTAGTTTATCCACCATCATTGGCCTATCCAGGCCCAAGGTTATGGCTTGCTTACTCAACTAACTAACTCTATACTTTATTTTCCTTTTGAATTGCGTCAAATTAGTAGTTATTGAGTTTGGCTCAGACCATCTTTATTGGGATGATTTGACCTAAGAGAAATGTTGCTCAGACTAAAAACCGGAGGCACTGCATCTAATCTGATTCTCTTGTTGACTGAAGAAGTTCTTTCTTCCTTGTGCCTATATTCAATATACAAGCATTATTTGGAATAATCCATTAATTTTACTAAACTTTACAGTTATTTATTTTTTTCAACAGTGAGTAAAAAAAGGCAATAAACTGGTATAGCCTCTAAATGAACTTTGAATTTTGAATTTTGAATTTTGAATTGCGCTATACCATCTCAAAACTAGGCAACGCCTCGATTAAATAATCTCTCCCGATTGAAATTGAAAATAATTCTCATCCAAGTCAGCAGCTTGTATCCCAGCTAAAATAGCCAAGTCACTATCATTTACTTGAATAACTGCACCAGAATCGCGATCAATAACAGTCAAATCCCTAAATTGAGAGACTTCCTCTAAACCACCAATACCGAGAAGATCTTCTTCCAAATTAAAGTCGGTAATAATATTAGCTGAAGCCGGCAGTTGAGCATTAACAAGCCAAAATTCATCCGCTCCTTCTCCTCCAGTGAGGGTACTATTTCCTCTTCCAGCAAAGATAAGATCGTCTCCCTCTTGACCGTTGAGATTGTCTTCAGTTCCAGCCAAAAGCAAGTCGTTCCCAGCACCACCGTAGAGACGGTTGCCGCCGTTACCTGCACTGGCATCCAGAGTATCGTCCCCAACGCCCCCAAATCCTCTATCGTTAGTACCAACAAATAGTTCATCGTTGCCAACACCACCGTAGAGACGATTACCGCCGTTCCCCGCACTGGCATCCAGAATATCGTCCCCAACACCCCCAAATCCTCGGTCGTTAGTATCCGCTAAGATTTCATCCGCATCGGAACCACCATAGAGACGGTCCATCCCTTCCCTTACTAAGGGGGATGTTGCCAAAGCATCAATTAGATCCTCTCCCGCACCGCTGAAGATAATGTTGCTCAAAGCGTCCGAGGGAAGTTCGATGGTATCATCTTCCAGACTACCGAAGATGAGCTGGTTTTCTGCTGGGAAAACATCTGTTTCCAGGGGTAAAAATTCTCCTTGCTGCCACAGAGCCAACTGATTGCTATAAAAGGGAGAAGTTGGCTCTCCAGATACACCGGGAGCGAGAATGTATTGAGAATTTTCCGGGTCGCTCAAGTCAATTATCTGACGGTAAGAAGCACCCCGAAACTGCTCGAAAGTCTCTGGGTCATAGCTACCTACATTGACCGTATAATTATCTCCCCCAAAGGGAATTTGCAGGTTAAGTTGCTCCAACACCGGGTGAGAAAAGACAGCTTGATGGACTTCCCCCCAAACCGGTACTTCTTCCCCAAAGTCTGCTACCACGGTGGTGAAAATCCCCGCTGCAGTTCCCAAAAAATCGGACTCCGTTGCGCCGGAGATTGGATCTCCCGTAGCAAAAGCGTTCAAGAGAAATCGGGGAATGGGTTCTAATAGAGACCCGGATAGGACATCCCGACCGATCGCTGCTGCTGGTAGTTTAGCCAGTTCGTTGTACCAGGTCTGAAAAACTGTAGCTTCCTGAGAGTCGGCACTGAGATTGCCATCCCATGGTCGCAAGCGATCAAGCCAATCTATGGCGAATGGAGACTGTAAAAGAGGTTGAATGCTTTCCAGAATAGGTTTAAAATCCCGATAGAGCAAGGTAACTTGGTCTAATTGAATTGCCTGCATATCCTCCTCCGAAAGCTGCTCTTCGCTGAGAATCAACTCAGTAATACGTTCTGCGCGGTAGGGTTCTGCCCAGTCAAAACTGATGGGATAGGGGTATTCATCGGGAGTAATGCGGTTGTTAGCGGTGACGATGTATCCCCTTTCCGGGTTATATATTTGGGGCAGTTGCTCGAAAGGAATGAAGCCCTGCCAATCGAATTCACCAGTTCCCGGTACTGGAACCACTCCAGAATGTCCCGGTGGGCGAATAGGGATATTACCAGAGAGAAAATAACCGATGTTTCCTTCCTTATCTGCATAGACAAAGTTTAGACTGGGAGCTACATAGGATTCCAAAGCTGCGGTGAACTCTGGATAGTTTTGGGCCCGATTCACCCCTAAAAATGCCTCTAAAGTGCCATCTGTTTCATCTCCAAACTCAGTCCTTCTGCCAATAACTGGGAGCGCAATAACTCACTTTCAAAGTTGACCGATTGACTCTGGCTCTGCAATTTTGCTGACGTTAACACATCTACTGGTTCAAAGAGTTCTGGTTGGTAGCCTAGGAGTTGGAACTCTAGAGGTAAGTCCGCTGCCGATTCAATATAAGCGTTGATGCCGTTGGTATAGCTTTCCGCTACTTGCTCCACTTCTGGAGGAAGATGTTGGTAAGCTGACTCTGCCGCTTCAGCCAGTCCCAGGGTACGTTGAAAGATATCCTGTTGTACAGTTGTTTCCCCCAGTACTTCCGAAAGGCGACCCTCAGCAACGCGAAGCTGTAAATCCATTTGCCAAAGGCGATCACGCAGTGCCAGGCTTCGCCTGATCGCGACCATGGACGAAGCCCAAGGCAAAAAATAGATCCTCCTCATTTTCCGCCTGGATATGAACTAAACCCGATGGTTCCTGCCATATCCGCACTTCATCTACGGGTCCTGTGAGAGTTTCTAAGGATAATTCGTGATTGTTTAGTTCGATAGGGTTCATATATAGCAGTTAATAGCGATTATGTGTGATTATTGCTTGGTTTGTGCAACTTGTAGTGCGGAATGTGGGTTTAAAACAGAGATACAGAGAGAAGAACGAGATGTTTCTACCTCAGCCAGAAATCATCCGTATCTCTTATCTGTGTTCATCTGTGTTCATCTGCGGTTCATATTTTCCCTCTCATGCAAAAAACTAATCTTAAAATGCAAAAAATACATTATAAACCCTTTTTTGTCAATAATCGGTAACAATCATAGCAAGAATTCCCATGCAGGATGAATATAATGGCTTTGGATTATAGACCTCGAAATTACTATTATGGCAAAAAAACCAAATCTTGTTGTTATTGGTAATGGCATGGTTGGCCACAAGTTTCTCCAACTGATGGTCAGCAAAAAAGCCACGGAAAAGTACAATTTAATTACTTTTTGTGAAGAAACCCGTGTTGCTTACGATCGCGTCAATCTCAGCGGCTATTTCTCTGGTAAAACTGCAGCAGATTTATCCTTAGTTGAACCAGGTTTTTATCAAGACAACAGTATCCAAATTTATATCGGCGATAAAGCAACAAATATTGACCGAGAGAACAAGACTGTTATTTCTGAACAAGGAAGAGAAATTGCCTACGATAAATTAGTTCTCGCTACCGGTTCCTATCCCTTCGTGCCTCCCATCCAAGGAAAAGATGCCCCTGGCAATTTTGTCTATCGCACCATAGACGATTTAGAAGCCATGGAAGCCTGTGCCAAAAACTGTAAAGTTGGCGTAGTTGTGGGAGGCGGTTTGTTGGGTTTAGAATGCGCTAACGCCTTGAAAAATATGGGTTTAGAAACCCACGTGGTAGAATTTGCCCCTCGCTTAATGCCCGTACAAATTGACGAGTCGGGAGGCAAGATTCTCCAAACTAAAATTGAAGAATTAGGGGTTCAGGTTCATACTAGCAAAAATACCACGGAAATTATTAGCGAAAATGGCAAAATAGTCAAAATGACTTTTGCTGATGGGGAAGAATTAGCCACGGATATGATAGTCTTCTCCGCTGGGATTCGTCCCCGGGACGAACTAGCAAGAGGATGTAATTTAACCATCGGGGAACGAGGCGGGATTGTTATTAATGACTACTGTCAAACCTCAGATTTTGATATCTATGCCATCGGTGAATGCGCTCTTTACCAGGGCAGAATTTACGGTTTAGTCGCTCCCGGTTATCACATGGCTGGTGTGGCTGCCGATGCTTTAACAAACACGGGAGAAAGCAGTTTTACCGGTGAGGATATGTCCACTAAATTGAAGCTTTTAGGAGTGGATGTAGCCAGTTTTGGAGATAATTTTGCCAGGACTCCGGGCGCAAAAGAAATTGCAGTGAACGATTCCCTTAAAGGAGTTTACAAGAAATTAGTTGTAAACGAAGATGGAAGTCGTTTGTTAGGGGGAATCTTGGTAGGAGATGCTGGGGATTACGGCACTCTGTTACAATTTACCCAGAACGATATAGCTTTGCCTCCCCATCCAGAAGACTTATTAATGCCCCCCAGGGAAGGCAAACCTGCAGGAATGGGGGTGGATAGTTTCCCGGATACTGCCCAAATTTGCTCTTGCAATAACGTGACTAAAGGGGAATTAATTAGGGCCATTCAAGAACAGAAACTCACCGATATTGGCAGCGTGAAAAAATGCACTGCTGCGGGAACCGGTTGCGGTGGTTGCGTTCCTTTAGTCACCACCATTATGAAGTCTGAGATGAAGAAAATGGGACTGAAGGTGAAAAATCATCTTTGCGAACATTTTCCCTATTCTCGTCAAGAACTTTATCATTTATTGCGCTTCCACAAAATCAAAACTTTTAGGGATTTAATCTCTCAATTTGGCACGGGTTTGGGTTGTGAAATTTGCAAACCCGCAGTAACATCCATGTTAGCTGCTACTTGGAACGAACACATTCTCGACGAACCTCATGCTGGTTTGCAAGATACTAATGATCGCTTCTTAGCTAATACCCAAAAAGATGGAACTTATTCAGTTATTCCCCGGGTACCCGGTGGAGAAATTACTCCCGATAAGTTAATTGCTTTGGGAGAAATTGCCAAGGAATTTGAACTTTATACTAAGATTACTGGGGCCCAAAGGGTTGACTTATTTGGGGCTCGTTTGGATCAATTACCTCATATTTGGCAACGGTTAGTTGATGCTGGGTTTGAATCGGGCCATGCTTACGGTAAGGCATTGCGGACGGTGAAATCCTGCGTGGGTAGTACTTGGTGTCGTTATGGGGTCCAAGATTCTGTGGGTTTTGCTATTGAGTTAGAATTGCGATATCGAGGTTTGAGAGCGCCCCACAAACTCAAGTCCGCGGTTTCCGGTTGTACCCGGGAATGTGCGGAAGCCCAAGGTAAAGATTTTGGCATCATTGCTACAGAAAATGGTTGGAATCTTTATTTATGTGGGAATGGGGGCATGAAACCCCAACATGCTGTCTTATTTGCAGCAGATTTAGATAAGGAAACGGTGATTAAGTATTTAGATCGGTTCTTGATTTTCTACATTCGCACTGCAGATAAATTGGAAAGGACTGCCACTTGGTTTAATAAACTAGAAGGTGGAATTGAATACTTAAGAGAGGTTATTATTGAGGATAGTTTGGGGATTTGCCATGAGTTAGAAGAACAAATGGAGCATTTGGTGAATACTTATCAATGCGAGTGGAAGGCCGCCATTGAAAATCCAGAAAAATTAAAGCTATTCCGTAGCTTTATTAACACCGATGGCATGGATTCTAATTTAGTCTATGTAGAAGAACGGAATCAAAAACGTCCGGCAACTGAAGAAGAAAGAAAAGTCTTGAATGCTATTTCTTCGTAGTTGGATCCCCCCCAGCCCCCCTTAATAAGGGGGGAGAAGATATTCAGGGAGAAGATATTCAGGGAGAAGATATTCAGGGAGAAGATATTCAGGAAAATACTAGCTGGTCAATAATAATATAGGGTTTCTTGGTCAATATGTACATCTATGATACTGGCCTATGAACGTTTTTAGTATTGAGTGAGAGCAACCAACCGATTGCTATATAACTATCAACTATCAACTATCAACTATCAACTATCAACTATCAACTATCCACTATCAACTATCAACTGCTATATTTACAGAGGAGAGACAATGGTTCAGTCATTACCAGTTGAGGAAAACATCCAGATTAACCAATGGATTGATATTTGTGCTTT
>JH610796.1 GCA_000252485.1 Prochloron didemni P4-Papua_New_Guinea
CTTTCTTTGTGTAGTTTCCTGGTAAAACTTGCTAAATCTCAACGCCGGTTGTGGAATTGTTAGTGAGAGCGCACCGCAAAGCGGATCCCTGCGGGATCGCCTTTAAGTAGTTACCAGTTATAGCGCTTCGCTCCTAAAGTGTCGTTACAACTAAATTTTGAAGCCTTTGGTACATTTGGGGTCTGAGAAAAATCTGTAAATAGGCGAGCGCGAAGCGCTATAATTATTGAAAAGTTTCTGAAATTACATTTGGTGACCAACAAGTCAAAAACTGAAAACTGGTCACTGGTCATGGTAACTGGTCACTGAAAAGCTATCAACTGTCAACTGCTATAGCACTAAGCATTTAGGTTAGGACATTAATAAAGCCTGAAACCTAGTCATAGCTTATTTTTGAATTTTGAATTTTGAATTTTGAATTGCGCATAGCGCTATATGTTGATTTATCTGCCGCGCTTTAAATCGTAAAGTACTTTTTCTAAATACCACTGTTCTGATTTACCGGGATTCTTCATTCTTTCCGAAGCGATTAATCTTTCTGCTGTTTCTGGGGATATTCGTTTTAGTATTTCACGAATTAGAGGAGCAACTCGTAAATCTTGTTTAATATTTTTGAAAGGAGAAGACCGACTTCTCTGAGAAAATCCCCCAATTAAATAATACCACAAAGCGATACTTCCTGCTATAATTGCTATTAGGACAATTAATTGCAACATTTTTCTTGTTGGTAACTATTGTTTGTTGGTTTAGTATATCTTATATCAAATACGTTTAGGTTTGCTACTATCCCCCACCCCCCTGTATCCCCCCTTGATCCCCCCTTAAAAAGGGGGGCAGGGGGACTTTTAACGAGGGAAAACTAAACAACTAATTCTTTGGCTCTTGTACTTAAAGCTTCTGCAGTCAAGCCATTATAAGCCATAATTTGTGCTGCGCTGGCTGCGGTTTCTCCCCTGCGCCAAGCAAAGGTATCGCGCGGTGCAGTACTGCGCAACATAATGGGTTCTAACATGGCGCTGGCTCCTCCAGTAACCCCAATTACTGCATCGCCACCAAATAATCTTGCAAAACCAGCTTCATCTAAGAATAGACCGTCTGCAGCATTACAACTTTCCCAAGCTACATCACTGGGACGATACAACCGTCTGGGACTAATAACAGATACTACTTTACTGCCAATTCCTTCCCCTTGCAATTGGGCTGCTGCGTCGAAAACGGGAATCAACATCATATCTCCTACTACAGCAAATATTACCACCTTTTCTCCTGCCGTTTCCTGCAAAATAACCGCTCCATCTTTCAATGCTTGTTCCGTCTGAGAAAAGCTAGTTCTAATAGGTAAAGGAGATTTACTTGCTGTAATAGTAATACCCTGATTTTTCCTTGCTAAGGCCCATTGATAGCAAACTTGAATGCTATTAGCATCGCAAGGGAATAAGGGAAATACGTTACCATTGCGCATCATAGCAGCAAAGTAATTTTCAATTTCCGGACGCTGGTGAGTCCAACCGTTGCGCCCTTGTTCCAAGGCTCCTGCAGTAAATAAGGTAACGGTAGCGGGAGTTAAATGGCGCAATTCTGCCATGGCTTGAGTTACAGTTTGCCAGATAGGCAAGCCGTTAATAGCAAAAGACTCGTAGGAACACCACAAAGTCCTGGCTCCATATAAAGCCAAACCCGCTGCCAAACCAGCACAAGCATCTTCGCTCAAAGGCTCGTAAACTTGTCCCTCCGGTTGTTGGAAGTAAATCTCGTCTCTAGTGGGGTGGAGGATTTTCAGAGCAATGTTGATATTATTAATACCGGAAGCAGCATTACCGTCAGCATTGGTAATGAGGAAGTTGGGGTCTTGCTGACCTACATGAGCTACTAATTCTCCCATAGCAGTGGTGGCTACCTTTTTATCTCCTGCGAGAGGAAATTCCGTCAAGGGTAATTGACCCAAATTAGCTAAGGGCAGTTCTCGCTCCGTCACCACCGTATCCACCGCCGGACCTCCTCCCGCTCGTTCAAAGTTAGTGCGCACTAACTGCCACGCTTCCGGGGACAAAGCTCTCTCTTGTAAAGCACTGACGATGTAATCTTTTTCTAAGGTATCTCCAGGGTAGAGATTGTGAGATTTAGCTCCTCGCTTGTGAACTCCAGCTCCTTTCAGTTGTTTGACTACGAGGACCGTCAGTTTACCGGATAGAGCTGACTTAGCTGCTTTATCCGTGGCTTCCAGCACTGCTTGAGTAAAGGCCAATCTTTGGGAGAAGGAGAAAGCGGTGCTATCTACATAGGCTCCCGGTTGGTCCCTATCATCGTAGTCTTTCGCGTTAATCAGAATTACTTCGGCAAAACCATTACCTCGCCAATAAGCTATCATCTCTTCGTTAGACTTGGTGGACACCATGCTGTGGTGTTCCTGGGAATAGCCGTTCCAAACTAATATGGGCAGGAAGTTGGTAACTTGGGGATAAGCAGTATTAAAGTGACCGAAACTGCTAGTAATGTAGGGTTCCCCCAAACCTCCATCTCCCATAGTAACCGGGAAGAGTACGTCCGGATGGAGTTTTGCTCCCGCCATGGCAAAGTGCTGTCCCTGTCCCAGGGGTCCTGCGGGGTTCAGCAGTCCGGGGATTTGACCGGAAAGGTGTCCCAGGAGTCCGTGCATTTCCCGGAACTTTTCCCCCATCTGGGTTACTGTTTCGATACCCATTTTTTCCAGGGAACGGTCCAGGAACATGTTGCTGTAGAAACCGGGAGCGTGGTGTCCTACTTCCGTGATAATATGCTTGTATCCCAGCATCACTAAAGCGGCGATGGTGTCAGCAATGCTGGCAAAACCTCCCGGATGTCCCGATTGCTTGCTGGCAGTTGTTTGTAAAGTGAGATAGCGCAAAGCATCCGCTGCCAGGAGAGTTTGGAAAACTGCCCTGGGTTCTGAAGGAGAAGAGATGGATTTGCTATTGAGGGGGATGGCTGGTTGTTTTCCGTATTCCTCAAATTCTGGTAGGTTGGTGCCAAAATAAGATATTCCTTGACAAAATGGTGGGATTGTAGTAGCAGCGGTCATGCAGTTTTTTACCTTTGTGTTTCATTTTTATTTTAGCTTAGTTAGTGGATATTTAGGTTTGGATCCCCCCTCGATCCCCCCTTAATAAGCAGGGGGGCTGTTTTTGAGAAGTTATTATCTTGGAATTAATCTTATATTAAATTTGAAAATGTATCCCGTAGTATCCCGTAGGGTGCGTTCGCAACGCACCAGCCAGGATTTATCTGTAATGCGGCGCAGCGCCGCTCTTAGCGCCCGCACCCTACTAACTACAGATACAATAATATTATAAGCAATTGTATCTTTTAAATATATTTTGCTTTTCAACGAACGAATTATAGGATTTTTACCTTGTTGATAAGCTATGTTATTCAAATTTTCGATAACCATTGTGCTACCTTTGAAAAATAGTAATAGCAGAAAGTTAAAATTAGTGCTACAAATGCACTACATGTTGAATTTAATCCTCAAACCGGTAATTAATTTCGCGTTCCAGTTAGTTTCTAAGGCTGGTGGAGCTGCTTTGAAGCAAATTTTGGAGCGATCACAGCAAGAAACAGAGGAAGTATCAACAAGGGAAGCTTCCCCAAGCCTAATTGACTACGGACATGTAGAAGCGTTGTTGGGAGATTTGAGAGAAAAGCAAAGCTATATGGCGAAGGAAGGAGAGTCTAAATTCAAAATATATTGGATGACTTTAATTGAAGTAATGGGATTATTGATTATGATATGGGGAATGACAATTCAAAATTCGGCAGCTATATCGTGATCGCTTGTCAATAAATCCAATGCTATAACAGTTGACAGTTGATAGTGGACAGTTGATAGTTAGACAATAACCGGTTGGTTGCTCTCACTTAATACTTCACACGTTTATAGGCCAGTATATAATGTACCTCATGACCAAGAAACCCTAGATATTAAATTATAGATAACGAAAACATGATTTATCCCGGTAGGGTGTGTTAGGGAGCCCGCTCTTATCTGCTTAGAGTCCGCGCAGTGGCAGGCTCCGCTCCGCGGTGCGCGTTACTGTGTTGACTAATTTAAAATTCAATGTTATAGTACTTAGTGTTATAAGCAATTGTAGGTTGGGTTTCGCTATCGCTTAACCCAACACCAGTTTTTCGCTTGTTGGGCGTTGCCCTGAGCGCTTGCCTTGCACTTCGACTACTTTCCCGAGGGGTATCGTGAATATATCAAAAGAAACGGTTATTATAAGAAGTTTAGACAATTTAGATCCTGAAGTTGCTCGACAAGAACAAATTAAGCGCAATCAAGCGGTAATAGAATTGTTGCGTTCTTGGGAAGAAGAAGGAGATGAAGAAGAACAAACTGAAACTTGGGAATATCTCCGCACTGCACTAGACGAAGATCGCCTTTCTAATCGACCATTATTTCCATGAGTAGATTAATAATCTTAGATTCGGGTCCATTAGGAATGGTCACCAATCCCAAAACAGAATTGAATTGTCCGCCCAGCTATATTATTTCGATGCGTAGGGAATTGATATGGTTTACAAAAATGGAGGTTAGATCGCGATCGCTTGTGAATAAATCCAATACTATAGAAGCAGAATCAGCAAATCAGCGAATTTCTCCTTCCTAAATTTTACTCTACAAAAAATGTCCCTCACTAGAGGAGCCTGGTTCTGGCTATAGGTTGGGAAATTTACGCCACAATCAATTCAAATTGAACTTTCATTTTTAAACCTCTAGCAATAATATTTAACATTAAAAAAGAATCTCCTTCATATTCAGCATTTTCTAAGGATTCAATGGTTGATTCTTCTAGATCTAGTAACTTAGCTAAATCTTTAGTAGACAAATTATTAATTTCTTTTAGTTTAACAATTTCCCTTGCTACTCTGTCATCAAGACGGGCTTTCTCTAATTCTAATTGACGTTGTGGATTATTTTGATAATAGCGTTGATAGAGTATTGCCAAGCCATCAGATGTTGTTTGTTTGTGGTTCATATTAACTCCTGAGAATGACTGTGTAATTGTGGATTTTGTTCAAATTTATATCAAATACAAAAATGGTTGCTACAAATGGGGACTTTCAAAATAGAAGTAGGGTGGGCATTGCCCACCAATATACTTTGATACTATTTTGGGAAAGATTTTCATGTTTATATCATTCAATTGCTCTCTCCTTTCCGAGATAAATGTTGTGTTGGGTTTCGTTCCCTCAACCCAACCTACGAAAAATGGGCGTTGCTGAATCAAGATATGAAATAATAATAAACCGCAGAGGCGCAGAGGACGCAGAGGAAAAAGAGAGAGCTAGTTTTTATTTATTCATGTCTCAATTATGCAACGCTCTAAATCGTAATCTATTTTAAGGACGGCGATCGTATCCTTGCAGATCCCTATCTAAAGACCAGATAAAAACACGACGATTGGGTGTTTTCCCGATAAATTTTTCCCATTCTCTAACGATGGAGAGGTCTCCCATTCCTGCACCACGCATCGCTGAGTCAGGAAATCCCCTTAACCACTCTCCAACTTCCTCGGTAGTGGGAAGTTGCATGACTTGCCAGGGTGCTTCTCCTGCGATCGCCTTTTGAACCTGTTCAACGAAGAATTCAGCAAACCGCCGTCGGTTGCCTCCATCACTAAGCTGGGCGATATGATTCCCGGTCTCATACACCACAGCCATAGGTAAAAGAAGAGTTGTTTCTTCCTCCAAAAATTGTTCCAATTCTTTCATTATCTGGGATCTTTCCCCGTTCATATTAGGGATATTCAGGATATTGCAAAGTACGGAAGTATCAACAATTGCAACTGCGCCCATTACTCGAACTCTCCTCCCGCACTGAGAGAAGCTAACCACTCCCTTGCTTTTTGTTTCTTTTGTTCAGTTCCAGGATGGTGCTTAACAAAGCGTTCTAAAAGTCCACGAGTCATCAGATGTCCGACAGAACCTTGAGCAATCAATTCTGGATAAGAGGGAATATCCTGCAATCTAACCAGTTTGCTCGACCCATCTTTTGGACTTCGGTAACAAAATACAGTTTCCGGAACAGCCTCATCGGGTAACCCATCAAGGAGTGCAGGATTGTGACTGCTAATTAACACGCGCAAATTACGTTGTTTCGCAATACTAAAAATGCGTTTTAATAAATCTGCTGCCCTGCTTGGATGTAGGCCATTATCAATTTCCTCCATGGCCACCAGACTCTGCTCTGGGGCTGAGAGCATGGCCGCAGCAATGGAAAGTACCCGTAAAGTGCCGTCTGAGAGTAGGGAAGCATCATAGGTAGTGGCATTACCTCCAAAGGTTTCAGTTAACTGCAACATGACTTCGTGGCGAGGAGTTTCGATGAAGCTAATATCTTTAATATCTTGTTCCGGAACGCTTCGGACAAATTCCAAGACTGCTGCTTTTAAGTTTGAATCACAGCATAGATTGTAGATAACACCTGAAAGGTTTTCCCCATGGGGATTGAGTACCCGATCGCCCTTATGACTGTAAGAGCGCATTAGACTTGGCTCCGGTTCAAGAAATACAATGCCTTTTAGCCAGCGCAGGTATTTTGCAGCAATTTTAGGAATTATTTCTCGGCTTTTGGTATTTTCCGAGGGAAACCGAATCTCACTCAAAAGCTGGGTAAAAATTGCCATCTGGCTACTACATACGATACTTGGCGAATGGTCTCCAGGAGCAAAATTGTTATAGGTGACAAAAACATCGCGAACATCTCCTTGAGGTTCGCTGGTGATTTCATATAGAGGAACGGTAGAGGTACGGCTGGTAATTTTTTCCTCAGCTATATGGAGATCCCCATCATCTCCCAGACTAAAATTAATTGAAAAGTCTTTCCATTCTGGTTCTGTGGTTACACAGGAGATGCCGAAGGATCTAGAACCTCGATATCCAAGGTTCTCTAGCCCACCTCTAAAAATACTTTCATCTAGCTGATGAGGAATGATAGTTCCTAGTTTTTCCCCTTTTGCAATCCTTGCTAATAAGCGTAAAGCTTCAATGGCATTGCTTTTTCCAGAGGCATTAGCTCCAATCAAAACTGTTAGCCTTCCAAGTGGCAAAGTTCCAGAGCTATAGCTTTTAAAATTTTTTACTTCAATCTCAGTAAGCACTTGACTTGCCACCTATTAATCTGTATTAGATCAATATAAATTCGTCCCATTTCGATTTAAGCCAGATCCTTCACCTGGATGGACTGGTATGAGCTTATCTTTGTTCATTTTATCACCTCAATGATAATCACTGGAGTTTAGTCTAAACTCCAGAAGTTGAAAGTGATGGAAATAACGACAGCTAGACAAACTCGAATATACCACTCTCAATTAGATTGCTTGCCTGGATCCCCATTAAACTTGCTAGTTCGGTCTCAGCAAAACTGATTAAGGTATCAAAACCCTCTTGAGTGATATTCAAGTCGCTAACAGCTGTAGCTCCAACTCCGAATACTTGAATGATGTCAACACCAACCTCAAAGTCTGTGATGATGTTAGCACTCGTAGGTAATTCTGCACTTGCGATCGCAAACCCATCTGCCCCAGCTCCTCCAGTAATGAGGTTGTCACCGCCAGTTCCCCCAAAGAAGCGATCATTTCCAGGTCCTCCCAAGAGACGATCGCCACTGCCTAAGGAGAAAAGATCGTCGCCAGCACCGCCGTAGGCACGGTTATTGCCACCATCGGTACCCAGGGCATTGAGAACCAACGTATCGTTACCAGAACCGCCAAAGAGACGATCATCTGTTCCAGCAATCAGGTCATCAGCACCATCACCTCCATACAGCCGATTACCCCCTCGCCCGGCAGATGCTTCGAGAATGTCACTGTCAGAGCCCCCAAAGAGGCGATCGCCAATCCCCGCAATGAGTTCATCCCCACCGCTGCCTCCAAAGACTCGGTTGCCCCCTAGCCCGACGGACGAGTCAATGAGATCAGCTCCTGCTCCAGTAAAGATGAGATCGACAGCACCATTAAAGCCCGGATCGATTGCTGCATCAAAGTTATCTGCCTCAGGTGTCCCAAAAACCAGGTCTTGCTCAACCGCGAGAGTTTCTTGAAAGGCTAAAATAGCACTACTTTCAAACTGTGCAGCAGCCTCAGCGCTCAGAATGCCTTCAGTCAACAAATCTTCTAAGCTGCTTTCCACAGCAGCCTGATATTCTGCCGACGAAAGGGAAAGATCATCAAAACTGACTGGAATTTCGGGAAAGACCAGGCGATCGCCTGCTTGCACATCATACAAACGATTGCGCACCCCACCTGGCCAGAGCACCTCTAGAGTGCCTGTGGTGGCTTCCCCTAAGCCGAAGGTTGCCACCAAACTGCTCTGAGAGTTAAAACTTCCACCCGCAATAATAGGCTGGAGAGCTGTTTGGCCTCCCTCCGGCGTAAATGAAACGATCGCCCCAATGCCATCTCGATTCACCCGACCATTTTCAGTGAGGCCAATGGACCCGAGGGTATCCACCTGCACCGCAGCATTGCCATTGTCGGCGCTGTTGATCTCCACCGACAGCGTTCCATCCGGGAACTCAATCCCATTCCAAACAAACTCTCCCGGTATCTCCGTCGGCGAGAAGTTCGAGACAAATCCCCCTACATCCTCCAGAGGAGAATCGAGTTCAAACGAAAACGGCAGCACCGGAACATCGGCTGGCGTATTAAAGTTCGACACGGAAACGATATCTGAAAAGCCATCCTGGTTCAGGTCTCCCACTGCCACCCCCTGCACATTACGGCGGGTGTGGTCCGTATTGTTATTGACAGCTTCTAAGTCATAAACAAAATTACCAGCCCCATCATTTTTGAGAATGGCACCAGGATTGGACGCATCAATAACCACCCCCAAGTCCAAGCCACCGTGATAAACAATGTCGGTGTCCCCATCATTGTCATAGTCAAATGTGCCAGTTCCCCAACCAAAGGCCGTGGCATTAATCTCGCCAAGGCCAGGGTCAATGAATGTGCCATCCGACTGACCCAAAAACCACCGAGAATCCTGAAGACTGGGTGGGAAACTCCCGAAGTTGGAGCCAAACAGATCGATGATGCCATCCCCATTGAAATCCCCAAAGGACAGCCCCATCCAAGCTCCTGGGATATCCAGCCCCACCTCATCCGTAACATTCGTGAAGTTACCCGTACCGTCATTGTTTAACACATGGATAAAGCCACGATCAAACCCGCCGAACTCTGTAGTTGGAATGCCGCCCTGATCGTCTGCATGAATGATATCCATATCGCCGTCTTGGTCATAGTCGAGAATGGCGATGGCCCAAGTCAACGTCGAAACCCCTTCCGGAAGATTGTCGCTCAGGGTGGTAAAGCCAGAACTGTCACTCACATCCACAAAGGTGTTGTTGCCCTGGTTGATCAATAGCTGATTGGGCTGATTCAGGGCAAATAACTCAGTCAAAATAGCCTCGCGGTTATCCCAATCAGTAGTATTGGCAACCACAATATCCAGGAGCCCATCCCCATTCACATCCCCAAAGGAGGCCGACCCAGAGTAAGCCTCTTCTCCGCCAATATTGCTGGTGGCGGTGATATCTGTAAACGTGCCATCTCCTTGGTTCTCAAATAAACGATTGGGCGCTCCTGCACCTAAAACAAGCAAGTCGGCATCCCCATCATTATCAATGTCGCCAGCCACAACGCCGGTGCTGTCTTGATCAATAGCAGCGACTCCAGCTTCTACCGCAACATCCACAAATGTGAGTTCGCCGGTTTCTTCCAGTTGATTGGAGTAGAGACTGTTATTGGTGCCTGGACCATTGGTGACGTACATATCCATGTCACCATCTCCGTCATAATCAAAGATGGCGACACCTGGTGCGCCCCGTCCCCATAGGGGAACCCTCGCATTATCTTCATCGGGTCTGAATACAGGTTGGGCCTTCAGTTCATCGTAGAAAGCTTCCCGAGGAGACCGGGCGCGACGATAAGCAATACCAAACTCAGGATCGGTGGCAATATCAGTAAACTTGACTTGATTTTCGTTGGACATGACGGTGGTTTTTCGCTAAGGTACTCGATAACATATAACATGGACATTAATATGATAGAAGGAAACAGTGACTAAAACCTTAGAAACACTTAATAATATTGTATCTGTAGCAAACATTTTCCGATTTGATATTGGAATTAAAATCTAATCACTCTTCCCCATTCCTTTTTCCCTCTTCCCAATTCCCTATTATTGGCTTTCTCTCCGAAAACTTTCTGGTGTTTTTCCCGTCCAAGAATGAAAAGCACGAACAAATGAATTTGGATCGTCAAAACCTAATAAAAAAGATATTTCAGCACCAGATGATGTTGAGTTCCTAAGATAATATCGAGCTAATCGTTCCCGGAGCTGATTTAATTCAAGTTTAAAACTGGTTGATTCTTCTTGTAATCGCCGTTGTAAAGTTCTTTTACTCACTCCTAATTTAGTGGATACGTTCTCAACCGAGCATTGACCTGTTGGTAATAATTCTAGCAAGGCACTTTCAACCCGAGTAGCAAAACTGGCATCAATGTTTAAGTCTGCAAGTCTTTTTCTTAATTCCGGTTCAAAAAATTGCCACATAGACTCATTATTGTGATAAAATTCCGCCTTACTGGAGTGGATGTAGAATTATTGGGATTAAATGAAGCCAGTGCCTATCTGGTTGAGAAATTGGCCGTTCACAACAATCCCAATGCCTTAGAAAAAATGGCAGGTCATTAAGGGAGCTCGTCAGATTTTAAAACCAATGTCCATCCAATCTACCCGATCAAAAATCGATTATTAACGAAAAAAGATGATTTTTGATAATATAGAGTCAAAAGCTATTGAGTATTAACGAAACCGATAACAGTGGTCACTATGCCCAGAGCAGGCCAATACGTACAACAAATCGAGGGATACAAGGCTTTTATACCTAATAAACTGCCGCCAACACCTGAAACTCTTATGGATCAGGAAACGTGGAACCTGCTATCTCAGGCAGATCGTGCATTGGGTCGTTTAGACGGAGCAACCGATGCATTACCAAATCCAGATCTGTTTGTGTTTATGTATGTTCGGAAAGAAGCAGTTTTATCAAGCCAGATTGAAGGGACACAAGCATCTTTATTTCTTACTATTTCAAAAAATATCGCGCTGAATACTACGATCACCTTCAGGCTGTTCGGGATAGTGGTAACTGGGAGGGTTGGCTGAAATTCTTTCTACGTGGTGTCTATGAAGTTGCTCGGGAAGCTGCGGCCACTGCTCGTAAAATAGTCAATCTGAAAGAAGAACATCGCCAATTAGTACTCAATGAAATGGGACGTAGACGTAAATCTGGTAATGCAATTGCATTGCTTGAGAGCTTATACTTTAAACCCATATTTACTGTAAAACATGCTGAAAAAATTACTAATTTGTCATATCCCAATGCAAACAGTTTAATTAAGGAGCTTACCAACATAGGTCTTCTACAAGAAATAACCGGACAAAAGCGTAATCGGGCTTTCTCTTATGCACCTTATTTGGATGTTTTTCGGGATTCCTAACAGTTACTTCCTCTTTCAATTAATTGCCGATACGTTCCGGAAAAGTCAAATTTCGATACTAATAAAACTATTGTATCTGTAGCAAACATTTTCAGATTTGATATAAATAATCAGTGAAATATATTGTAGCACAAGTCAAGTACCAATTAATATGGAATAATAATTAACCACAGAGACGCTCTTGACACAGAGGAAAGAGAGAAAAGTAGGGTGCGGCACTGCCCACCAATATACTTTGAAGCCACCTTGATTAGATTTAATTAGACATGGGTCAATTTATCTTCAGTTTCCGAGATCAATAACGCTCTTCAGTTTCCGAGATCAATAACGCTCTTGACTTCCACCTATTAATCTGTATTAGATAAATATAAATTGATTCCATTTCGATGCTTTTTTTCCTAAGCTAAATCAGATCCTGTCTACTCGATCGCCTACGATATAATTTTCTTCAGACTAACACCTGGGGTTAGAAACCGGGTTTCTTTGATAAATCCGTGTATAGATCCCAAAATAATGGTTATTCCCGGTTTCTTGGCTGAGTGTTGATTTAATACTACCATTAATCTACATCCGAGATCAATAACCCTCTCGGTGGGCGATGCCCACCCTACAATTTCTATAGAATAGATTTAGACTAGGACATCATCTTCAATGAGAATACCGCGAACGTCTCCAAACGGACAATGGAGTGAAAGTATATAAACAGAAAGCAGGTAATATTGCCCACTTTCTGTTTACACCTAGTTATCCTTCCTTCCTGTTAATTGTCGCACTAAGTCCACCGATAAATCGGTAAAATCC
>JH610797.1 GCA_000252485.1 Prochloron didemni P4-Papua_New_Guinea
ATTTTAGGTATTAATGCTCAAACCTTGAAAAGAAACCCGGTTTCTCAACCCACGGCATAGCTACATGACTGTGAGTTGAATTAATTATTGGATTTTGCCCGATCCATATGGTGGGCGATGCCCACCCTACCCGCTATGGGTAGTGTGGTGCGTTGCGCTCGCGAAGCGCCGCTCTTAGCGCCCGCACCCTACAGCTGGATCACTTTATTTATCTGTGTTCATCTGTGTTCATCTGCGGTTCAAAAAATAAAGAAAACATTAAGGATGCTCGCTCCGTGCTATGATCAGGAATAATAGTAATTAGCAAACAGGATAAACCCATCAAAATGAGCCAAATTTCACCTCAGATAGAAGCCAAAATCCAACAAGCTAAACAGGAAGGACTTACCCAATTAGATTTAAGTCCAGATTATAGAATCGATTCCGGTCAACCATTAACCAAAATTCCCCAGTCTCTGTTTGAGTTAGAACAGTTAGAATCCTTAAATTTAAGCAACAATAAAATCTCTCGCATTTCCAATAAAATAACTCGCCTCCAGAATCTCAAATATCTAGATATCTCTGGCAATAAATTGGGAAAAGTTTCCCAGGAACTGGAAAATCTGCCCAATTTAATCACTCTCAAGTTTAGTTGGAAATCTTTAAAATCTTTTCCTGAGTGGCTGGCGGAAATTCCCCAACTAAGTATCGATTTCAGCTATCGCAATCTTAAAACTTTCCCCAAGTATTTAATTGAATTTCCTAATATCACCGAGCTAGATTTTACTTTCAATCAAATAAAAAATCTGCCAGGGAATATCAGCCAACTTTCCAAGTTAACTAGCTTAAAATTGACTGATAATCAATTAACTAAACTGCCACCATCTATCGGCCAACTCTCTAATTTGACTCAGCTCGATTTGTTTTGCAATCGATTAACTTCTCTACCGAAATCCATCGGCAATCTTTCTAACTTAACCCAGCTAAATTTGTGTGGCAATAGATTGACTGATTTCCCAGAAGCCATAGGTCATCTTTCCCAGCTAACTCAACTAGATTTAAGAGGCAATGAATTGACTGAAGTTCCCCAATCTCTAGCTAATTTACAAAACTTAACGGAGCTAAATTTGAGCGACAATTCATTAGATGATTTTCCAGAAGTTATTACCAAACTGCAACGGCTAACTAAACTCTATTACAGCGAAAACTTCTTAACTACTGTTCCGGAATCTATTGCCCATCTCCACCACCTAACCAAGCTAGATTTAAGCGAAAATGAATTAACTACCGTTCCAGAAGCTATTAGCCAACTGGTTAATTTACTCCAGCTAAATTTGAGCTTTAATAACTTGAGCCAAATCCCCCAATCTATTACCAATTTCCCTAACTTGAGGGAGCTAAACTTGAGAAATAATCAATTAAATAATCTCCCAGAAGCCATAACCAATCTCTCCCAGTTAACTAAGCTAGATTTGAATAGCAACCAGTTCACCAAGATACCGGAAGTTTTAACTAGTTTAGCTAATTTGACTTGGCTGGAATTGAGTTACAATAAAATAGCTAATCTCGGGTCATCTATAGGCAATTTCCGCAATTTAGCTCATCTAAGGTTAAATGGTAATCAACTAAGAGACTTGCCAGAATCAATGGCTAATTTTGCTAATTTAACTCTTCTAGATTTGAGGCAAAATCGATTTACTAATTTCCCTGAATCTATAATTTCTATGCCTAACCTCAAGGAGCTAGATTTGGAGGAAAATGAATTGGAGGAACTACCAGAATCTATCCTCAATCTCAATCCTTCAATCTGGCTAAACTTGAGATATAATCCTCTAGAACATCCACCGATAGAAGTTGTCGTTGGAGGAATTGAAGCCATGAGAGAATACTTCTCTCAATCTCAGGAATAAATTAAATAGGGTTTATCCCCCTAAATCCCCCTTCCCGAA
>JH610798.1 GCA_000252485.1 Prochloron didemni P4-Papua_New_Guinea
TCCTTTATTGTTTTAAGGGGGACTTTGATTGCTCTCCTTTATTGTTTTAAGGGGGACTTTGATTGCTCTCCCTTATTGCAATAGATTTAAACCCAGAAACCGGGTTTCTCCTCTTATTTTAGGGATTAATACCGAAATTTATGTAAGAAACCTGGTTTCTCAATCCAGGGGATAGCTACATGACTATAATAGTAATTATAAAGTATTCCCACAAGTCTCAAATTGCCCAATATTGTCATGGATCTATTAAACCATTTACAACAACTTCCTCCTAACTGGTTAATGGGTTACGACACCAACCAATTCAAGCAACTAACATTCCAATTATACCACCAATTAAGCCAACTAAATCCCACTCCCAAAATACTCCTGGCAGAACGCAAAGGCGATCGCTTCCTCCCTTCCTTCCTGGCTGCAGTTGCTGCCAACTGTTCCCTTTTCCTCATCAATCCCGATTTAGCCCAACAAGAATGGCAAGAAGTATTACAATTAGTTCAACCAGATTTAATCTTAGGAACCAACAGCAAAACAATCCCACCTAAAACAACAGCAACCTCTCCTTCTTCCTCTCCTTCTTCCTCTCCTCCCCAAATAATGATACCCACTGGAGGTTCTTCAGGAAAAATTCGCTTTGCCATTCATACCTGGTCCAGTCTCGCGGCCTCCGTGGAAGGATTTACTCAATATTTCCCTCAAACACCAGTTAATTCCTACTGCATTTTACCCTTATATCACGTCAGCGGTTTAATGCAATTTATTCGTTCCTTTCTCACTGGGGGACAACTATTAATCCAGCCTTATAAAGTATTAAAAGCAGCTGAGGAAGGAGAAATAAATCAAATTAATCTCCAAGATTTTTTCATCTCCCTGGTTCCCACTCAATTACAATATTTAATCGAAACAAAACCCCACTGGCTGTGTCAGTTTCATACCGTCCTAGTAGGAGGCGCTCCTACTCCACAATCCTTATTAGATAAAGCCAGAAAAGCTAAAATTAGATTAGCCCCCACCTACGGCATGACGGAAACTGGATCTCAAGTAGTCACCCTGCAACCAAATGATTTCCTCGCAGGTAATAACAGTAGCGGTCAAGTTTTGCCCCATGCAGCAATCACTATTCGTAGTGAGACAGGAGAAATATTGCCCCCAGAGGACACAGGTATAATTGCCATTGAAGCTAATTCTTTATTTTCCGGTTACTACGGCCAGTCTTATCAAAATATAACTCATTTTATTACCGATGACCTAGGTTATTTGGATAATTGTGGTTACTTGCATGTAATGGGTCGCCGCAACCGTAAAATAATTACTGGAGGAGAGAATGTCTTTCCCACAGAAGTAGAAGAGGCCATTTTAGCCACTGGGTTGGTGGAGGATGTCTGTGTTCTCGGTTTAGCAGATCATAAATGGGGAGAAGCAGTAACAGCAGTTTACGTGGCTGGAAAGGATATTTCTGCTACTATGGAAACTGCTCTTAGGAATAAACTGAGTAAATACAAAATCCCTCGATATTGGGTTCGGATAGATACTTTACCTCGCAACAGTCAAGGAAAAATTAATTATCTTCTTTTGCGATGGCAAATAATGGACAAAATCATCATGTAGATTTGTAAAGATTTGGAGTTGGCGATCAGCTTCGCTGGCGCTGCGCGATCGCCCATCCTCTGGAAGTACAATCTAGGGCTGTGGCTCTCTCCATCTTCAAGCTTGTATAGATTGAACTTAGATGTGATAAGATAAACAGGATTTACGCAAAATTTGGTCGAAGATACTATGGATAGTAGGGTGCGTTACGAACGCACCCTACTACTGATAGCGTGGCTGCGTAAGTCCTGATAAAATGAAAGAGACACCTAATTTAGAGCAATCGCCAGAAAGATTGCTAAACTCCAGAGCAACCGTCAGGTTTCCGTACCAACTATCAACTATCCACTATCAACTATCCACTATAAACTATCAACTAATCGAAAGCTATGTCAGACGAATATACAGAAGTAGAAGTACTTAGTTGGGGAAATAGAATCGGCAGTTCCTGTTTAGGAGTAATTTTCGGTATTATCCTCTTCCTAGGTTCCTTTTTTGTTTTATACTTCAATGAAGGAAGAATAGACTACTCCCAAATAGCTAGTAAAGCCATTGAAATAACTGCTAACAGTCCTAACCCAGCAGAAGAAGGTAAACTAATTGCTACTACCGGTTCTGTCACCTCCGATGAAACGTTAGGAGACAACTTGTTTCTCAAACCAGGGAAATATCTGGCTTTGAATAGAACAGTAGAAATGTTTGCTTGGGAAGAAAGCAGTACTACAGAAAAAACTAAAAATGTCGGCGGTTCAGAAACCCAAACCACTACTTACAGTTACAACAAAGAATGGACATCTAGTCCTGAAGATTCTAGTTTTTTCAAAAAACCTGCAGGACATGAGAATCCCCCTAAATCTATCAATGATTTTAGCGCGAAAGTAACCCAAGCTAAGATAGGAATTTATAGTTTAGACATGCAAGGTATTAGACTGCCTTCATTGCAGCAGTTTACACCCCAGCTAGACAATCTTATTCCCGACCAGAACATATCCTTAGTTGGTGATTATCTGTTTCAAGGTAATGGTACTCTCAATAGTCCTCAAATTGGAGATTTGCGGATTAAATATACTATCCTTCCCAACGATTTTAATGGCACAGTGTTTGGCAAATTAGACACCAATAATCGCATTGTTGCCTATCATCAAGGTAAAACAAAGTTGTATTTAATTGCCCAAGGAAATAAAGAAGACGCAGTATCCCAATTAAAATCGGAATATACAATGTGGCTCTGGATTTTTAGAGGGGTAGGCTTTTTAATGATGTGGTTCGGCTTGCTTTTAGCCGCTGGACCCATTGCAGTTATTCTGGACTTTTTCCCCTTGTTAGGAGATTTAGTGAGAGGCATTAGTGGCGCTTTTACTATTGTGGTGGCTTTTGTTCTTTCCAGCATTACTATTCTGGTTTCCATGCTAATTTACAATCCCATTGCTTTGGCGATCGCCGCCACGGTAACAATTGTTGTTTTCATGGCTTTGAGGAAAATGTTTAGATGAAGTTGGTTGTTTGTTGTTGGTTGTTTGTTGTTTGTTGTTTGTTTTGATATAAAATACGAAAATATTTGCTACAAATAGTTTATTGCATTGTAGTATAGATTGAGGTTATCCCGTGGATTGAGAAACCGGGTTTCTTTCCAAAGTTTTACTGTTAATCCTTAAAATAATAGGAGAAACCCGGTTTCTTGGCTGAAATCTGATCCACAGAGCGATCACGAAACCCAACACAAATTAATGTGCTGTTGGGTTTCGTGACCTCAACCCAACCTACAATCTGAGTTATAGAGAATTGGTATGAAAACCTTGGTATATAATGGTTTTAGCTATTGTTGTCACTCCGTCAGGTTCTCCGCTTTGAGAATAATGCAAAAAAAACACCGCGCTCTACGGTATGATCCTCTCCAAATGAGTGCTTAATCAAACGGGTGTGGTCAAAAGTAGTTGCTTTCGGCTGAACATGTATTTATCGGCGTGGGGTAGCCCTCTGGGCTGCCTGCCAATCGTGGGTAAGTAGTGTGGTGCCGGCACGCACCCTACTAATAGCTTTCAGGGTAAGCCGCGACTATTGAAAATTAAAAATTCAACTGTTTTTGACCGTACCCTAATCAAACCCATTAAACAGCATCAAACTCAGCATATGGGTACTAGACCGCAGTGTGCGGCTTAATAAATAGTTAGGAGCATAAAATGATTGAACTGAGATGCCCACTTGATGATGGGAAAATTATTGAAACTAAGGGAAATTTTTCTTGCGAACTTTGCAATACAACATTTCCAATGGTTGATATTAATAAGCAGCTAATTCCCGATTTCCGTTGTGTTAACAAATCGATGGAAGTTACATTGACTTTCACCATCCCACAGAAGCCACTTCAAACAGGAAAAGTTGACCAATTTGGTATAGCAACAGCTGCAAATTTTCAGGGCTTATCCCGTGAGAAAATCCGCAAACTCTATGGAACCAAATTGAACAAAGAAATTTTGTACTATATAGATTTTGTACTGAATCAAGTAGGAACCAATGCTGTCATATTGGATTTAGGATGTGGAAGTGGCGGAAACAAGAAATATCTGGAATCTATTGGCTTTCATAACGTCGTTTCGGTGGACTATATGTCATCAGGCGCAGAATACCTAGTAGATGTGCATCGTTTGCCTTTTGCTTCTGAATCATTCGATATGATATTGACAACTGCTACGATTGAGCATTTTTATAATCCATACATTGCATTCAAAGAAATGAACCGAGTGCTAAAAACGAAAGGAATGTTAATAGCAAGTGCCAGTTTTTGGGAGAGTTGGCATGGAAACTCCTGTTTTCATTTTACTCCTGGGGGACTTAAACTTTTATGTGAGTCTGCCAGTCTTGAGCTTTTAGACATGTGGTCGGGGTGGGGATTCATTCCTAGCGTGTCTTCTCATGCGCTTGGACTAAGAAAATTCAAGAAATTTACTTACCAATTTCAAAGATTTTTCGATTTTATTGTAACTCTATTAGGAGATGATAATACCTCAAAAAGTCACAAATTCAAAACTAGCGGTGCATTTGGGTTGTTTGCACAAAAAATCAAAAGCTCGGCTACCAACTTAAAGCAGGACATGTTGGTTGAGACGAGGTGTTAGGTATTAGAAATTAGAATCGTAGGTTGGCGATTACGATCGCGAAACCCGACACAAATCAATGTGCTGTTGGGTTTCGTGACCTCAACCCAACCTACAATTGCTACTCAAGAGCAATTGAATAATATCTAATTAAAATCTAACTAAAATAGTATCAAAGTATATTGGTGGGCAGTGCCGCACCCTACTTCTCAAAGTCTTCTATATTAAAAGTCCCCCTTATCAAGGGGGATTTAGGGGGATCAAACCTATTTGTAGCAAACCTAAACTTATTTGATATAAGTTATTTACAAATGCTTTAAAGTTGGATCCCCCCC
>JH610799.1 GCA_000252485.1 Prochloron didemni P4-Papua_New_Guinea
TAAACTACCATCTAGTTTCAAACTGAATCCCTGCTCCTTGATTACCAGAAAGGTCAGTGGCTCCCCGCAAAAGAATATTCTCACCGAAACGATAACGAGCGCTATATTGAAAAGGATTATCAGCAGCTAAAATTCTCGACACCCCAACAGAAGCATCTCCTAAATCTACTCCTAAATCTATTCCTAAAGCCAAATTAGAACTTTGAGTTTCATTATTCTCAATTGTAACAGGAAAGAGCCGAAACTCGCTTAACCCCGTCAGTTCCTGGACGGAATTTTCAAAGTTGCGAAAAACTCTCGTATTGGATGCTAAATTAGCAAAACCGACAGTACTGTCTCCATCGGTAAAAGCATCTACCACGCTGGCTCCTAAAAGAGTGATAATTTCTGTTTCCGAACGGGATGGACTACTAGTTAATTGGATGTGATCGCTTAGTTGGCTCGCCGGTCCATTCACTGTAGCTTGAATCGTAATTTTTCTCGAACCTCCAGTTATATCGGCTGTAGTATCGGTTACTTCCGCTGCACCACCATCAATGGCGATCGCCTGATTTCCTGACTCGGTTACCGTAGTGCTTAAACGGACGTTTAAATGGGGATCTAATCCTGATGTGGGGGTAAATTTTACTTCCTGTTTATCGTAATTTCGCTCTAAGCTAAATTGGGTGTTAAAAACAGTAATGTTGCCGCGATCGATATTAATCACTCCAACCGGACGGATATCATTTACAGTGCCTCCTACTTTTAGCTCCCCAGTAGTAGTAAAATTGAATAACAATGGTTGTCGCACTTCTACCTTATTGCCTAAAGTTAGACTTAAATCGTTCAAAACGATTAAATCTGTGACCGGCTTTTTCTCATTGACATTTTTCTCATTGACAACTGTGTCCGAAAAACCAGGAGAAACTGTGTCCGGAGGAGAAATAGAAGTTATATCGGTAGGAGAAGTAACAACTTTCTCCTTAGAAGTAGATTCAGGCAAGATAATATTGCCATTAAATAATTCTAGATTTCCTCCCACCATCGGTTTGAGAGCGCTGCCAGAAATTTCTACTTCACCTCGCACTCCACCGTTATATATTCCTTCTAAACTCAATGACTGTAAATCTAAGTTAACTGTTAACGGGTTTTCTTCCTCTTCTACTTTTGCTACCGGAAGAACTCCAGCAATGGTAATTGTTCCTTCTCCTAAATTACTCTCCAGTTGTTCTACATTAATGTCATCTAAGTTGAAGTTAATCTTGCCATTAATATTGGTAATTTGTTCTTTCTCCAAGCGTTGAGCTGCAATAGTGCCATTGCTTAAAATAATACTCCCGTCCGCTACAAGTTCTTCCCTTAAACCTCGTTCTGGCTCCAAAGCTCCCGTTAACTGCAATTTTACTTCCCCATTGCCATCTACCCAAGTTACTTGTTGGGCTGTGAGTACATCCATAATTTCCAAGCCCTGATCTTTAATTTCAATCTCTAAATTGAAGTTATTAGAATCAGGGGCAAAGGTAGCAAAAGGTAATTTATAAGGAAGATTCCCCGTAACCCTGAGAGGGTCAATGTCAGCAGTTAAAAAAGTCTCCACAGTGAAATTATCCAAGCGAGCATTTTGGTATTCAAACTCAGTGGTAGTTAAATGAATCGGTTCTTCATTAAGAGTAGCATTGCTAATCTTGATCTCTCCCTTGGCTCCTGGATTGCCCAAGCTACCAATCAAGGAAATCTGGCCATCAACTCTTCCCGTAGTGCCAATCCCTGCTGGTAACTTCACTAGATCTTTAATGGTAGCAATGGGTAAATTAACTATTTCTAGCTCTCCTGTTTGTGTATCTTGGGCTACTGTCCCAGAGAAATCAATCCAACTTTCTGGTTCTAGTTGTAATCGGGCCGGTTCCAAGTCTAAGATGCCATTGCGCCAGTTACCTCGAGCAACTAATTGTTCTACTGCATTTTCACCCCATTGCCATTGATTTCCTTCCAGGTCGAATGTGGCTTCAATCTCCTCAATCTTGTTAGTGGAACCGGAAACTGCAATTTCTGCATTAAATTTGCCTTCCAATTCCTCTAAAGGAGGTAGATTGAGCAATTCATCTGCTTTTTTCTTCTGGGCCAGCAACTCTTGCACTTGGCTAAAAATAATTAACTCTTCTTCCAGATTAGGCGGTGAGGTTCCCAAGGTAATATTGTCTAAATCTGCCCCAGTACCGTATTGCAAAACACCGGTGTAAAGACTCAAATCCTCGAAGTTGCTAATTCCTGCAGTTTGCAAAAGTTGCTCCATACTTCCTTCTTTCACTCGAACTAAAGCTTTAAAGTCCACTCCTGCAGCAGTAGGAACGATACTGGTATTCAACAGAGCATATTCCGTTTCACCTTGTTGGAATTTAGCTTCCTCAATAGTAGCCCCACCATCTTGATATTGGAAATTAATAGCAGCCTGATCTCCTGCCAAAGTTCCGAACACTGGATTGGCAATTGCCACTTCTCCGACCCTATTCCAACTCTTTAAATCCACTCCCACTTCAGCGGTAAGATTGCCACCAATTTTTTTCACCCCAAGAACGTTACGAATAGGCAAAGGAATATTGCTCAATTGCTCCAAACCTAATTTAAACAATCCCTGCAAAGGTGCCAGGGGCAGTTCCTCCGTTTGCACGGACAACACATCTCCTTGCCGAGAACCGAGAGCATTAAATTTATCTATCCGCAGGTGAAAACTTTCCGGTAAGTAATCCTCAGCTAAAGCTATTTCTATGAGGTCTTCATTCCCCGCTAAACTAACATTTACCCCTTCTCCCCCTACCACAGTCACATTTCCCTCTAACAAAGGGTCAAAAGCCAGAGAAACGTCTCCCGGTACTCCCAGAGTTAAATTCTGCAATGCCACATCACCTTTCACTTGAGGTGAGCTGGGGGTTCCCTGAATGGTTGCCACCAAATCCATTGCACCTGCCAGCTTAAAATTCGCTCTAGCTGATGTAGGTAAAGGCAGTTGAGCGAGATTAAATCCCTCAGCCTCTACATCCAGATCCAATCCTTGCACTGCATCCAATCCAGACTTGGCTAAGTTTAGTTCCATGGTTCCCCGTACATCTAAACCGGGAACTGTTGCTTGGAAAATCTGCAGGGACTTGCCATTCCAGTCCAAGATAGCATTCAAGGGTCCAGCAACGGGAGCAACTCCTTCGCTCAAATTAAATATGCCAGTGGCTTTAATTGCTGTTGGCTCTAAATTAGCCAAGTTGCCAGCAACTCCCAGTTGTCCTTCTAAGTTCCCAGACAACTCCTGACTGAAAGCATTGAGATTAATATTGCTACTGGTGACAATTGTTTGAAAATTACCTTGAGACAATTGTAGCTGAGTAGCATTAGCTTTGCCTCCAGCAACAGCCAAACTTCCTTCTCCAATTAAATCAATTCCTGTTACTGATAAATTGCGCAAATTTCCTCCTAGAAGAAATTCACCATTAGCTTGACCTAATTCAGATTGCAGAAAACTTGCTTCTGGGGGTAATAAGGAAACAAAACGGGATGCTTCTATGGCTTGAGCAATTATTTTACTGCGCCAGAAACCATCGGCTAATTCAATCTTGGTAGCTCGCACTTCTCCTCCCCCTACAGCTACACTTGCTTCTCCTGCAGCTGCAATTGTTTCTGGGGTGAAATTAGCCAAATTTCCCGCTAGCAATACTACCCCATTGGCCTTGCCTATTTCTGATGTTATTCCCCTGGTTTCTGGAGGAAATAAAGCAGCCAACCGAGGTACTTCTACTTCTTGGGCAATGATACTACTGCGCCAGAGACCTTCAGCTAATTCTAGCTTTGTGGCTCGCACTTCTCCTCCAGCCAAACCAATACTACCCTCTCCTGCCAGCAAAATTCCTTCTGGAGTTAAATTAGCTAAATTTCCCCCTATAATAAAGGAACCATTTACATTTCCTAATTGAGGTGTTAAACTACTTGCTTCTAGAGGTAATAAAGAACCAAACCTCCCTGCTTGTACTTCCTTGGCAATTATTTTAGTTCGCCAATTACCATTTACTAACTCAATCTTGCTAGCTCTTACTTCTCCTCCAGCTACATTTAAAATACCTTCCCCTGCCAGCAAAATTGCCTGGGGAGTTAAATCAGCCAAGTCTCCTCGCACTAAAAAAGAACCGCTTCCTTTTCCTAATTGAGATGTGAAGGCACTGGTTTCTGGCGGGAATAAAGAAGCAAAAGAAGCAATTTCTACTTCCTGCCCTTCCACTTCTGCTTGCCAAAGATTATTGATATATTCTAGCTGAGTTAAAGCTACTTTTCCGACCTTATTGGGTAACTCTAAAATACCCTGGCCTCTACCAGCCATGGCTCCAGGAGAAAAATTAGTTAAACTACCAGCAAACTGAAAATCTCCCTCCACTGCCCCCCTAAATTGTGAGGGTATTTGGGTAAATTTAGCTAACTGTAAAGAAGCCCTAAGATCGGTTTGCCACTGTCCTTCGGCAACTTGAATTTGGCTCCGTACCGTGCCATCAATTAAGTCAATAAAAGCTACACCATTGGCAGCAATAGTCTCTGGGGCCAAGGAGTTCCATTTCCCCGTTACTTGAAATTCGCTGGAGATAGTTCCTTGCTCTTGTAACGGTTCCAGCTCGGTTGGTAGAATGCTTAAACTAGATAACTGAATATCCGATGCCAGGACTTTACCTTGCCAAACTCCTTTAGCTACCTGAAAATCCCGAAAAGCTATCGCTCCTTCTCCTGCATCTAAGATACCTACTGCATTAGCGATAAAATCTTTTGGCTTATTCAGCGGGGCGACAATTTGGGCTCGTGCAGAAGCATTGCCCAATGGAAGGGGTAAATTATCTATACCATACAGATTGGCAAGAGTTGCAGCGGGGAGTTTCTCTCCTTGCAGGTTGAGGACAACATTGCCATCTTGCTCCACAATGGCTTGTGCTAAACCCCGAACTTCTCCTCCTACTGCAGGTACGGCTAAGAACTCAGTCTGCAGCTTCTTTTCTACCAGTTGGGCGATCGCCTGTAGCTTAGTAAACTCTACCCTATCGATAGTAGTGGGCTTGGTAGCTGTCACCAGAGCTGCAACTTGAGGGTTATCCAGCGCCCCCACTAGATCCACTGTGGCAGTCATTTCTCCGGTAACTGGCACTGGTACTAATTCTTTTAGTTTCAGAGACTCTAAGAACTGCTCCAGTACCACTGGTTGAGTTTTAGCCCTCACCTGGAACCCCGAAAGGGCGATCGCCCCTTCAACATCCAGATTCATTGCACCTAAAGAAGCAGTTAATTGAGTCAACTCCACTGTCTGACCTTTAAAGGAGAACAAACCATTAGTAATTGCTGGGGGTAAATTTGGTTTTAAATTTGGTTTTAAATTTTGCTTTAATTCCTTTAATAAGGGTTGAGCAATTAAATTTTCCACACTGGCAGTTCCTGTTACCCAAGGAATAAGCTGTCCCCCCTTAATTCTCACATGTAAATCTGTATTGAATTTGCCTTCCAACACTTTGACAGGCACTTCCGGCAAGTCCGGGATAATTTCTGCCAGTTCCAGACTTTCCACCCCAATTTTTAGGTTAGCTACAGCCCCTTCTGGACGAACATTTCCGTCAATTTCTACTTTTCCTTTCCCCAACAGTGCAGTTACAGCCAAATCTCTGGATTGATTGTGATCGAGAAACTGGCTGCTAGCAGTGGGAACTATAATTGGGATGGGTTCCAGCAACACGTCCGCCAATCTTGGCGCTACATTAATAATAGCATTTTCAACTTGAATCTTATCTAATTCTATCTTGATCAATCCTGGTTCTGTTGCTGGCAACTTAGTCGCCAACCAAACTCCATTGTTATCCTGTTCTAAATAAACATCGGGATTTATTAAACTCACATCTAGTTTTAAAGTGCCATTGAAAATAATTTTTAAAGGTTTAAATCCTACTTTTATCTTTTCTACTGCCACCCAGTCCCTATCTTCCTTCGTGGCAGGAATTGCTGTTTTGCCAAATTCTATGGCAGTTAGCGAAAACTTGGTTACTTTGCCCAATTTTACGGGACGGTTAATAGCTGAGGAGAGATTTCTGGCTATAAAAGGGGATAAATCTTGTTGAACAAAATAATAACCATAGGACAATCCTCCACCTAAAGCTACAGCAACCCCTAAACCTAGCCACTTCAATACATTTTTGTTTTCTTTTTTCTGATTTTTAAGATCTAGATTTTGGTTACTTTCTTCTATGGTGTCTAGATTTTCATTGCTCTCTTGTTCCGTATTTTTGTCTTCTGTCACAATCTTTTGCCTCAAGTCGCTCTACAATAGTAATTATAACTCAGAAATGGTTGAGAGGGAAGAGGGAAAAGAAAAGAGCAAAAAAAATTTACTTCAACCAATTAGGCCCAAAGGAGAAAAATGGTAGTGTAGGGACGAGGATGATGTTGGGTTGAGGGTCGCGAAACCTAACCCAAAAGAGAAGCTCACCGCTACGGCGATCTCCAAGAGATGCCCCTTATTTCTTTAAAATCGCCTTGTAATACCAATTCTCTGTCACACTGCGCTTAATAGAAAAGCTGATATCAAGAGTATTGCTTAATCTTGCTCAAATGTATTAGTTGCATCTTCATAGAGAATTGATATAAAATAGAAAGCAACAAGCAGAACGCGGTTAAGGAGATAAAATGGTAGTACAACGTTGGACTGATGAAATGCTCGATGAGTTGTCATCAAACGTGAGTGAAATGCGAGAGAGTATTACTGAAATGCGAGAGAGCATTACCGAAATAAAAGATAGCGTAGATGGCTTGAGAGTAACCGCACAAGCCTTATTACAAGTAGCTGCTCAAAATCAACGCAGGATGGATATGTTTGAAGAAGAAATGGAGTTAGCCAAGCAAAAACAAGCTGAAAATGATGCCAGATTTAATGTTCTGCTGGAAGAAGTGCGCTATTTGATTCGAGGGAATCAAAGAGATTAGCACGTATAATTGATTCTTAATTAAGATCCAATCTCTACCCTAAACTTTACACTTGAGCGAAACAGTACTAGCCCCGTGGAGAGGGCCCTTGTCCCGCGCCCTTCACCTCCATCGTTCCCAACCCCATGCCCGTTACTTTCAACTAGCTACAGTAACGCCAGAGGGGCGACCGGCTAACCGTACTGTAGTCTTTCGCGGCTTTCTGGAATCCACTAATCAACTCAAAATAATTACCGATCTTCGCAGTGCTAAAATTGCCCACATTAAGCATCAACCTTGGGTAGAAGCTTGTTGGTATTTCAGTAAAACAAGAGAACAATTTCGTTTTAAAGGAACTTGTTCTCTTGTAGGAGTAGATAATACCAACTCTATTATAACCCAAACAAGGAAAAAAACTTGGCAAAATATGTCGGCTAAAGCGAGATCGCAGTTTACATGGCCCACTCCAGGGGAACTCTATGCAGAAACTGCCCCTTCTGAGACCCTCACCACAAGCCCTTCTCCCAATTTTTGCCTCCTCCTACTCAACCCTCAAGAAGTAGACTACTTAGAACTCAAAGGAGAACCTCATGCTCGCTGGCTCTACTATCTTGACGATACTCAAACCTGGCATATTTCCAGGATTAATCCTTGATTAACCATTCACAAACATAATACCTCCCAATTCAGCTCAACCAAAGCTATATTTTCCCTAGAATCAAGTTTGTCCAAGTACTTAAAAATATCCTAGATAATTACCAATTATCCTATAATTGCTTCTGTTTTCACTGGATAAGATCCATGTCAGAAGCAATAACATCAAAAACAACAACTAGTTCAGAATCCCATTTAGAAAAAGCCATTCAGCACTATAAAGCCAAGTTAGACAGACTGGAATCCTCGAAAGTGACAGAGACCAGTATTTATGAAGTCTTACTCGCCCGCGATGCTGTAGAGAATCTCTTACCAGAAAGGTTTGAAGAACTGGAGTCATGCTTGGTGGAGTTGGTAGAGCTGGATCTACGGTTAAAAAGCCATAGGGATGCGATCGCCACAACCCCCAACTTGGAAAACTGGAAAACAATCTTAAACCCACCTGAAACAGCTTGGTGGTGGCAATTTACCCCCACCCCCCTTATTACAACCTGGGATAAACTAGATGAGTTATGGAATACCATGACGCTAGTTTGTCTGACCGTAGTTGGGAGTTTAATGCTTAATATTACCAGTGCCATGTCGGCGGGGGGTGCGGTACAATGGCCGCAAACTCTCATGACCTTGCTCCAAGGAACTGGTCTAGCTCTAGTTGCTGGAGGAACCTTCACTTCTGCAGGTCAAACTAAGGTGGAGGAACTCTTAGAAAAAATGAATATTACTCCAGAATTGGGAGCTGAGGCAACCTTGGGTATGGCAATTAGCCTGGTGTTAGTTTCCGTCGGCATCTATAACGTGCTACCCAAATATTTATTCTATTTGGGAACCCAGAACTACAATGAGGGAAATTTATCCCAAGCCCTTATAAAGCTGACTCAGGCCACGGAAATGCAGCCAGACAATCCGGAAATGCATATTGCTCTAGGTAAAGTTTATGAATCCTTGGACAATACCCCTAAAGCAATGGCGGAATATGCTACAGTTCTTCCCAGCGGTTCTCCGGAAGCCTTTAATGCTGCAGGCAGGCTCCAAATCAATGCTGTTCAAGGGATTCCAAGTTCATTATTGGTAATATCTGGTACGAATCCCGAAAAAGCAGAAGCTTTACTTCGATTGGGACTGCAACGGGCTTATATTAAGGAAGAATTAGGCTTAGTTGAAGAAGAAGAGTCCGTTGATATGCGATATCGGCTTCGGACTAATTTGGGTTGGGCTTTGCTGGAACAAGAACGCTATGAGGATGCTCGTCAAGAATTGCTAGGAGCTATTGAATTTAATAAGCAATTTCCAGATAAGCGGTTGGGGAGTGGTATGGCCCAGTGTTTTTTGATTAAGGCTAATCTAGCTTTAGGAAATAAAACTGAGGCAATGAAAAATTGGTCAGCTTGCCTCCGTGAATCTCATCCAGAATTTCTCAGTGAATATGAGTGGGTGATTGATAATGGATACTCTCATCTGGCCACTTGTTTGGATACCAACTCCATTGTGGTTGGTTTAGAGCAGGTTAATATTCCTGAATTAGTTAGCAAACTTAAAGTTTGTCAACAACCATCCGAGTCTCTTTTTGAAAATCGTCCAACTTCTACAACTGGAGAATAAGCAAAAATTATAATTGTTGTTTAAATAGACAACAATTATTCTTTATTCTCCAAACAATGAAAATAAATTTTTTTTTATAGTCAGCGCAGAAAGCAGTTTTCTATCATTACTTTGCTATTGATATCAAAATCTTGGGAATAAACTCAGTTTCTTCCCCCACATTCTCGCCTTTAAATCTAGATATTCTACCAAATTAGCTGTTGAATATTATTGTATTTCAAATTTATCTAAAAAAGAATGCTACAGATACAATAGAGAATTGTAGGGTGGGCATCGCCCACCACAACCTTATTTATCTCCTCAACTCGACCTCAACTCGAGAGCAATTGAATGATATAGCACTACGCATTTAGGTTAGGACATTAATAAAGCCTGAAACCTAGTCATAGCCATCTTTTTGAATTTTGAATTTTGAATTTTGAATTGCGCGTAGCGCTATATCTAAGTACCTAGGCAAAATTAATTGGATATTCGCGAATTGCCCTCGCTTGGTAACGAGTCAAAATTATATACAAATAATTTTGCACGACTACTTAATGAAAATCTTTCCCAAAATAGTATCTTTGTATATTGGTGGGCATTGCCCACCCTACTTCTATTCTTAAAGTCCCCCAATGATAAGGCTTGCCCAGAGGGTCGCCGAAGGGGGGATTTAGGGGGATAGTCACCATTTGTCGCAACCATTTTTGTATTTGATATTAGATCCGCTAGTACTTCAATATATATTATTTCCATTTGAGATATAAACATACAATCCTTGTTAGACAAAGCTTTCATAGCCTTCTATGTTAACGAATCATTTAGAAAATCTATTTCCAACTTACGACTCACGCTGATAAGGTTGGGAGCGAAATTGGAAAAAATAGTTAATTATATAAGAGTAAATTAAAAATTAGTCATAATCGTTATAGTGATGGCCAATTCAAGCTGCGACTTTTTGACAAACAAAAAAATTTAGTTATATCAGGAGTGATAAATGTTAATCGATAGCAATCCTAAGTCTACAAGCTCGGTCAACAGTAGAGATGAGAAGATTTATACAGTAAGATTAATCAACGAAGCAAAAGGATTAAACACAACCCTAAAAGTTTGTGGTAACAAGTATATCCTGGATGCTGCAGAAGTGGAAGGTATTCAACTACCCTATTCCTGCCGTACCGGCGCTTGTATTACCTGTACTGGTAGACTTGTAGAAGGTTCGGTAAATCACGACCAAATTTTCTTGAAACGAAACGAGGAAGAGGCAGGTTTTGTGCTTACCTGCAAGACTTATCCCAAGTCTAATTGTGTAATCCTGACACACCAGGAAGACGACTTGCTTGACCTATAGGATTCAGATTCTGGCGTTACATCACAACAAGATAATTTCATGTTTAGTTGCCAAATCATGACTATCTTTTCCTCGATGATGCAACGCCGAAATAAGCGCTAATAATTGTTATTTTCTTCTTGTTAAAACAACAAATAATGGGTGTGGTCAAAAACAGTTGAGAATTTTATCTTCTCAATAGTAGCGGCTTACTCTAAGGCAGCCCAGAGGGCTACCCCACGATTGACTTTCTACATATTCAGACACAAACAACTACTTTTGACCACACCCCAAATAATAAGCAAGAGTAAGTTGTGTAAACCGATACAAAGATTTTTTGCTGTTGGCTTTAACTCTGGATAATTATCTAAATAATGAGTTAACTTATACCTGATAGAACAATTTATCTGCGGTTAACAACCTCACTTTTAAGGAAGAGAATAACTCAACCATTGCGGTTCCGACTCCCCACCACTAACTTCCCGTCGCAGCAAACGCCAAGTTTTCCCCTCCACTTGTCGCTGCAAATAGATCTCAAAAGAATTGTCCTTTTGTCTCACCTGCTGACGAGGCAGCTCAAGCTTCAGATTATAAGTCCCCTTTAAATGATAAACTGGTAAATTGTCAATATAAATCGGCTCGATCGCCTTCACAGCAATCTCGCCAATCTCCAACTTTGGCCTAGTTGTCTGGAGGCGATCGCTGATACGTTGTTCCATGGTATTAATTTCCAGAGCAACTGCCTTGTGGACTATATCTCCACCCGGTGCAAATTTTATCGGTGGTTTGAAGATTCCACAACCACTTAAAAGTGCCATTAAAATCAAGCCGAAAATTATCTGTAGCAATCTAGGGTTCATATTATAGCAGTTGACAGTTGATAGTGGACAGTTGATAGTTATACTGCGCATCCTTGGTTGCTCTGATTCAATAGTAAACACTTTCATGGGCCAGTATAATAGCATTTCTCATACTTGTGAAGTACCTCAGAAATAGGTCCAGAAGCAGTCCGCAGGTTTATAGGTGTACCTCATGACCAAGGAACCCTATATTGATTATGTTATTTATTATACAATTTGAATAATTTCCCCAATCCTGCCATTATAGCAAGCGCCACGGAGATTACTTTCACTAACTATCAACTCGACAATCATCTTCAATCGGGAAAAACATGCTCAAACTATTACTAGCCAAGAGATTTAACAGCCAGCTTTGTAGGGTGCGTTCTCAACGCACCGAAACTCATAGAAAACACAAGATAGTTTAGTGTTCATGTTCTTATATAACGATTTGAAGTTAAATTTTAATTTCAATACAGACAATTAGATTTTCCCAGAAAAATCTTCATCACTACTCTATCGATAGGTTAGAGAGTGAGCATTATTGCGAGCAGACAATTAGATTTTTTAGATTATTTGCTATTATCTGGATTTCTTTGCCTTTCTCTGAAACACTTCCTTGCGCTATAATAATATCTAATCGTTCAGTGCGAGAAGGCCCCCTGGGGGAGTTTCTCATTTTTTGCTATGATTTCGTGATTATCATGATGACTATGATTCTGTGGAATTGAAAAGTCATAGTACTCATTGAATCAAAAAAATCATAGTCTTTTTTATTTGGGGGCGTGGAACGCTCCTCAATATCTATCAACTATCCACTATCAACTATCCACTATCCACTATCCACTATCCACTATCAACTGCTATTATGTCATCCACCGTAACCCCTTTACCAGCTCAACTAGATAAAATCGTACAGCGTTTCAAACGACGTACCAATCCCAAACAGCGTTATCAACAACTTCTTGCTTATGCCAAAAAGCTCGAACCAATGCCAGAAGAAGATAAAGTAGCTACCAACAAAGTTTCTGGTTGCACTTCCCAAGTTTATATTGCGGCAGATTTACAAGCAGGCAAAGTTCTGTATCGCGGCGATTCTGATGCCCAGTTAGTGAAAGGATTAGTAGCTTTTTTAATCGAAGGATTAAATGGTTTAACCCCCACAGAAATTTTACAAATCCTCCCAGATTTTATCGCCGAAACCGGTCTCACCGTAAGTTTAACTCCTTCTCGAGCTAATGGCTTTTATAATATATTCAAGATGATGAAACAAAAAGCATTAGCATTAAATATAATTGTAGAAGAGGGCTTGCCCCAAACACAATCGAAGGGAGTCCAATCTACTGTTGATGGGGAGTAGGCAAATAAATTAAATTATCATCTTTAATGCCAATAGAACCATTTTGGCGCAATCTCCCCATTAAACGAGTAACAGTGACTCGAGTAGAACCGATGGCACTGCCAATTTGAGCATGGGTTAAAGCATAAGGCAAGCAAGAACCTTCTGTTATTTCTACTCCATATTCTTCAATTAGCAAACTTAGAAAGCCCAAAAGTCGGTCAATAGTTCGTTTCTGTCCCAAGGTACTCAACCAAAGAAGTTTCCTCTGAAGTTGATGTCGAAAAGCCTCCAATACAACAAGTCGAAAGTTACCCCAGTTATCTAAATCGTGCCAATACAACCAAACTACCTTAGTTGGCGACTCATGAGCATAAGCGTACATCCCAAAGGGAGACTGGGAAACAATTTCAAAAGGTTCCCCAGCGCCAATAAAACCCAAAAAAGCTTCTTCATTATCATGACCCAACCATTGTGATCTGTCTTCATCCAGATTTTTCCCCTCAGCATTAACTTGTGCTTTACCTACCAGACGGATCGCTCCTTCTTGTACTAAATACAAAAGTCCTGGACGTGCGGGAATGGGCTCATCTTTCTCGAAAGTTCGATCACGATAGTGTGCTTTTGCCCACTCAATAATTTGGGGCCAACTTTCAACAGTTTTTGATTCTTTTGGTAATGGGGTTTCTGCTTGCATAAGTTCTGGAGGACAGATTCGCCAATTTTTTCGCTTTGATCTGAATTATAGTCTATCAAAAACAACCTTGACATACCAGTGGTCTCCAGTTGTCATCCCGCTAAATTGCCTCTCGATTCAAAGGCTACTGCAACAACAATTATGGCACGCAGTCAGTTTATGGCAGGAAAATAATCATCTCACTCAATGCCTACCAGAGAAAATTTTTTCCTCCCATCTAAAACATTATACAGGTTTGGTTTACCGTTCTGCCATCGCCTTTCCCCTCGCTAGCATATTCCAGTTATCCCCTCTGGACATTGCTTCTCAACTGGTAACTATATTGAAAGAGAAAGCAGGAGAATCTCCCTGTGAAAAAGAGAAATTAGAGTTTATAGTGATCGCGCTCGCGAAGCGATCCGCTTCGCGGTGCGGTCACGGATCCGCTTCGCGGCGCGCATCGGGTTCCATCGATTTTCAACTGAGCGATCGCTCTTTAGCTTTCTGGTTACAACAGTTACCTTCTTGGCTAACACAGGATTTCTCCTCTAGATCTACTAATGCCCAGAAATCACCCCAACCGCAACAGAAGCAGGAAAATAAAGTAAATCTCTTTCCCATTCAATATGCTCACGCTCGCTGTTGTTCTCTCCTCCGTTTGGGACAGGAAGAAGGTTTAATTCAGCTCAAAAATCTAGACTTTAGTCAAAGGTCGTGGCAGTGGCTGGAACCAACTCCCATTCCCTGGCTCTCAGAATCGGGTAACTTCCTCTTAATCCAGCCCCCAGAAACCAATTTAATTGCTCAATTCTTGTTTATTGTGGATGCACTAGATAGTTCCAAGGAAATAGATTGGCCGAAACTAGCAACTTTATCCAGCAATACTTGGCTAAACTTCTATGGCCATTGTCCTATTTGGGGCGAAATAAAGGAAAAAAAGCGGCAAATAGCTCAAGCAAGATTGGGTTTAATCGCCCTCACGCAATATTTCCTCCAAATACTCCTGGAAGAACGAATTAGAGTTATAGCCATGAAAGAATTGTAAAGAAATATTACAAAATGTTATACTCTGAGCCGTGTGTGAGGAGCGAACAAGCACAAAGACCGAGACGAAACATGGATAGTCGTCGGTCTTTTTTCTTTGAAACCTTGCAAAACCTTGCAGTTTAGGGAGGCCAGGCCCACAGTAGTGGGCCCCTACAAAAAAAATTCAAAAATTTCCCAAAATTGGTTGACAAATTAAAAAGAAGTAGTCTATACTGAGAATCGTGTGAGGAGCGAACAAGTAAGAAGGCCGAGACGAAACACGGACAGTCGTCGGTCTTCTTTCTTATTTGAGCAAAAATTTTTCAATGGCCACAGCTGCTCCATCTTCTTCCACATCAGGAGCAACCCAGTCAGCACAATTTTGCACCGCTGCAGGAGCATTACCCATGGCTACCCCAAACCCTGCATATTGAAGCATTTCTAAATCGTTAAAATTATCCCCTATGGCCATGACATTTTCCGGCTTCAATCCCAAAATCTTCTCAGTGAGATAACGAACAGCATTGCCTTTATTAGCTTGAGGATGGATTGCTTCGAGAAATGTCTTATTAGACTGAGTCAAAGAAAATGCCTCTAGGGGGAAATGTTTAGGTATATCCTCCTGCAGTAATTTAATTACAGACGGATCGCGACAGAGAGCTAAAACTTTAGTGGTGACTCTCGAATCTAGAAGATGGCGAAGATTTCCTACAGCGATCGCCTCAACTCCAGAACGAGAGCGATAGTCTTCTGTCTCCGGCAAAATTTCCCGCACGTAAAGGCGATCCTCAACATAAAAGTGAACCCCAACCCTGTCAATCAGTTCTGGTTGTTCCAAATAGTCCAATAACTGTTTCGCTATAGGACTAGCAAGAGGTAAATGTTGGTGTATTTCCTCTGTGAGAGGATTTTGAATTAAAGCCCCATTGTATGCTAATAGGGGCTGTTGAGAGCCAATGGTTTCGTGAAACCGCAAGGCAGAACAATACATGCGACCAGTAGCTATGGCTACTTCCATACCTTGCCCTTGAACTGTCTTGATCGCGTTCTTGACCCTGTTACCGATCTGATTGGATTCACCTGCGATCGTGCCATCAATATCCACAACTAATAATTTAATGTTCATTGGTTATTGGTTATTTGTTGTTAGTTATTTGTTGTTAGTTATTGGTTAGTGGGACAGGCTAGAAGCCTGTGATTCCTGGCCTACAATTCATTCGTCCAACTTTAGGTAAAATAATGTAGAATGAAATAGCCCCATATAGCCATAGAAATGAACAAAAAATTCGGCGTTGCACAATTGCGGGATGATAGTCCAATTTCAATTCGCTGAAACTATTGATAAATAAGGAAAAAATTTTGGGCATATATCCAAATCATCCCACAGAGATGCAACGCCGGGAAATTAACTCACACTTTCAAAGAGCATAGAAAAGATATTACAGCCATAGCCATTAGTCCTGACGGAGATACTTTCGCCACTGCCAGTAAGGACGATACTATTAAAATTTGGAGTTGGCCTCAAGGTAAAGTAGTCAAAACCATTGACAAACATCAAAAAAATGTCAACGCGATCGCCTTCAGTCCCAACGGACAAACCATTGTTAGCGGTAGCGATGACAAGACTGTACGGATCTGGCAAATACCCACTGGTCAATCTCTGGCCAAAATCAATATTGATTCCCCGGTTCACTCCGTAGCCTTTAGTCCTGATGGCACAACTATTGTCAGCGCAAGTAGAGATGGGAAAATTCAGTTGTGGGATGTGGATAGCCAAGAATTAATTGATGTCATTACCGACCATACAAGCACTGTCAATTCTATATGCTTCTACAAATATTATAATTCAATTATTCGCCCATGATGTCCCGAATTACCTTGTCTATAGCATCTGTTGAAGGAGCTTCTCCACCAATGCCTATAGAAGTATCCTCCATAAAAGCATTGGTCCAATCAACATTTTGTATATAAGCACTATACATGTGAGTGTCGTACATGTAAGCATGATGAAAGTTTGTTTGATTGAGAATTGCCAAATCGAAAACCGCATTAGTGACGAAAGCAGCTTCTAGATTTGCTCCCGAGAGGTTTGCTCCTGTCAGGTCAGCACCTTCTAAGTTTGCTTGGGTTAGGTTAGCACCCGAGAGATCTGCTTTTCTCAGATCCACACCAATCAGATGTTCTCCACTTAAGTCCGCCCCCGATAAGTTGCAGCCCATACATTCCCCAGTAGTCAATAACTGGTCTACATGGCTTGGATCCTCCGCTTTTATTGGGTTAGCTAAGAATAGAGGAGCTGTTAATGCTAAAGCTGCTAAATAACTAAGTTTCATTTTTTCCCATCCCACATTCACACTTTTTGATTCTTGGCTCTAGTTCCCATTCTAACTTCCATAGATAAGCGAAACCGATCTCTTATTCTTTTTTATATTTCCTTAATATTTTGTAATTCTAAGCTTGAAATCCTTTAGTAAATTAGAATTTGGCCGATTTGCAGATAGTGGGTCTATTGGTTAAAGTAATATTCATTTTATCTGCCCAAGTACTCAATTTGCCGCGCCTCTAAGGTTAAATGGGTTTCTTTTTGTCCTTTAGTTCTCGCTCCAAAACAAATAAGATCTATGGGAGTTTTAATTAAATCAATAAAATCCCCCTTACCTATGGTTGCCTTGAGACTAAAAAGAGGTAACTCTTTCAAAAACCAACGACTTAAACGATAAGCTATTTCTCTGTTACTCAATTCTCTCATTAAATTTACGCCATGAAGTTGGTGTAAGTAACGATTAGAACGTCCGTAGCGCCTCCATTGACTCTTCAATTCCTTTAAATCAGAACGATGACGATGTAAAACTATAGCCAATGGTGCGAATTCAATCTCAGTTTCGGTTTGTTGTAAAATGCGCCAACAAATATCCGCGTCCCCCCCAGTATCCAAGTAAGGACGAAATAATCCCACTTGCAGAAAAGCTTCTTTTCTAATTGCTAGGTTAGCAGTTTGACCATATGGACAAAAAGGATGTTCTAAGCAAAATTTTTGGGACAATGTATTATTAGCACGGGCATATTTTTCTAGCAGACTGTCACCCGGTTGAGCGAGGATTTCTCCAGCCACAATTCCTATATTAGGATTGAGAAAGGGTTGAATCAGCTGCTCTAACCAATCTGACTGAGGACGGCAATCTACATCGGTCAAAGCGATTATCTCTCCCATAGCCGCCTGAATGCCTCGATTACGGGCTGCATAAGAACTTTGGATTTTTTTTTCTGTTAGGTTACGGTAGGTACCAGGGCTAAATTCTTGGCTTGCAGTTTGGAGAATGGATTGAGTGCCATCGCTGCTATTATTATCTACTAAAAGATATTCTACCTTGGGGTAGGTTTGCGATCGCAGACAGGAGATTAACTCTGGCAAGTCTGTCTCGCCATTATAAATTGGCACTACTACCGATACCAAAGGCTGATGTAAACAATTACTCGACCTGTTCATTCTTTTTCTAAACGCTGACGGAGAATTAATTGGGCTATGGCTAAATCTATGGGGGTGGTGACTTTAATGTTAGTCTCTTCTCCTTCGACTACCCGTACTGTTAAATGACACTTCTCGAACAAAGCAGCATCGTCAGTTACTTGCCAGCCTAACTGCCTTCCTTGGTCATGACAATATTTTAATAACTCTACATCAAATCCTTGGGGAGTTTGGGCAGCACATAACTGCTCTCGATATGGGGTATTATGGATAATGCCCTTATCATCAACTATCTTAATAGTATCTTTTACTGGAATTGCAGCAATCAATCCCTGACAGTTGAGTATAGTTTCAGAACAGCGATTAAATAAATCTGAGGTTGCTAAACACCTGGCTCCATCGTGAATTAAAACCCTACTAGCATCTGCTGGCAATGCCTGCAAGCCATTGTAAACAGATTCTTGACGAGTTTCTCCTCCTTGGATCAATTCTATGGGTTTGCTCAAGCCTTCTTTGGCGATAATTGTCTTGAAGTCAGGAAAATCATCAGGTTGCCCCATTATCCCGATCCAACTAATCTGACTCGCTGCCTCAGCAGCTTGCAGAGTCCATGCCAGTAAAGGTTTTCCCAATAAAGTTAAAAGCAGTTTATTGCGAGAACCGCCCATTCGCCGACCGGTTCCAGCTGCGGGAATTAATAAATACATTGGAGATTTTATTGAATAATTAATCCTTTCCGAGAGTATATTCCATTAAAATTGAGCTGATATGTAAGATCTATCAATTGAGATGCGAATCTTAGCTCTTGTCCCAGGCGGAATAGGCGATCAACTCTTATTCTTCCCAACTCTGGAAGATTTACAGCGGCAATACCCGACCGCCGACATTGACGTGCTGGTAGAACCGAGAGCCAAAGGTGCTTATCGGGTTTGTCCCTACGTTAACCATGTCTCTCTCTTCGACTATAAAGACCGCAACAGTTTAGCTGATTATCTCAACCTCTTGGGAGTTATTCGTGATCGCGAATATGATATAGCCCTTTCTTTAGGTCGCCGTTGGACGGTGGGATTTTTGCTCTGGCTCAACGGTATTCCCGTTCGCATTGGTTACGAAACTTCTAATTCCTGGTTTCTTTCCCAATCGGTTCCCCTGAAAACGCAGCAGTATGCCGCTCACATGTACCACGATTTACTCCAAGGTTTAGGAATCGTTTCCCCTTGTGGAGAATTGAAGGTAAACGTGCCAAAATCCGATATTGAATGGGCAGAAGCAGAACAAAAACGATTGGAAATTAAAGACAGCGGTTATATTCTGATTCACGGTTCCTCCAGCCAATTAGCTCTGAGCAAAGGGATTGATAAAATTTATCCTCCTGCTCAATGGCGGCAAATTATTGAGGATATTCAGGCCAAACAGCCCCAATTACCTATTGTAATAATTCAAGGTCCCGAGGATTCCGAATGGGTAAAGCAAATGAAGGAGCTTTGTCCAGGACTGAAGGCGATCGCTCCTTCCGATGTGGGCAAGTTGGCGGCTACCATTGCTGGGGCTAATTTAACGCTTTGTACCGATAGCGCTCCCATGCACCTCTCCGTTGCCGTGGGGACTTATACCATTGCTTTGTTCGGTCCCACGGAAGCGAAGAAATTACTTCCCCCTGGTCATCAAAAGTCCATCGGGATTCAATCTGCCACTGGCAAAATTGCCGATATTAAACCAGAACAAATTCTCGAAGCAATTTGGCGTGGCTAAGGCAGCAGTATTTTTAGATCGGGATGGAGTTCTCAACGTAGAGGCGGGATATATCCGCAAAGTGGAAGATTTGCACTTAATTCCCGGCGCTGCGGCTGCAGTGCGACGGCTCAATGACAGGCAAATCTTCTGCTGTTTGGTTTCCAATCAATCTGGCGCAGCCCGCAATTATTATTCTCGGCAGCATATCGATGTTCTGCACGACCGTTTGTGTCAGTTGCTGCATGAGGAAGCGGGGGCTAAATTGGATGCTCTTTACTATTGTCCCTATCTCAGTCTGGCTGCAGGAGGAATTAATCCTGAGTTTACCCGCTGGAGTACTTGGCGCAAACCCAATACTGGCATGTTGGTGGCTGCTGCTTGGGAATGGGATTTAGACCTGAAGCAGAGTTTCATGGTGGGGGATAAGGCTACAGATGTGGATCTGGCTCACAATGCTGGTTTGAAGGGGATTCTGGTTAAGACTGGTTATGGGGAAAGGGTGATTGAGGGAGTTTACCAACATCGGACAGAACCGGATTATCTTGCTGCCGATCTAAGTGCGGCGGTGGATTGGATCTTGACGAAACTTCCTTTGTAGGGGCGCACAGCGGTGCGCCATTTTTTACATATAGGGTGAGTAATGCCAGCCCTTTCAACCTATTAGGACTTACAGGACTTACGCAAACAAGCCTAGAAACCGGGTTTCTCGTCCGGATAAAACGGCTAAAACCCAGAGTTTTAGTTCAGAAACCCGGTTTCTGCGTAAGTCCTAACTTAGACAAAAATGAAGGCGATTTTAGACTTAAACCTTGACACAGCAAGGGTTTGAGGTTAATTGAGTATAAATAAAGAAAAATATGGGCAATATATAGACAATGATAAAAGCTAATAAATATAGTCTTGCTCTTCATACTACTAGTCCTGAATTAGGACTTTCTTTGAGCAACTTTGCTGGAGATACTCGCACTGGTGTTTGGAATTTAGGACGAGATTTATCCACCCACTTACATCAATATTTAACTGAGTTTATTAAACCTCAAAGTTGGTCAAATTTAGAATTTATTGCGGTGGCTAAAGGGCCTGGTAGCTTTACAGGAACGAGGATTGGGGTAGTAACTGCTAGAGTTATTTCCCAACAATTTGAATTACCTCTTTTTCCTATTTCTAGTTTAGAAGCCATCTGCTGGAAAAAAAAACAAAAAGAAAAGACAATTGCTGTGCAAATGGATGCTAGGAGAGAGCAAATATTTGGCGCTATTTATAGAGTAGTTCCTGCTAATTTTGGTTTGAAAGCAGAATTACCAGATACTACTATGGACTCCAAGCAGTGGGAAGAAACTTTAGCTAATCTCAAAAGCAACTATCATCTAATTAATGCTCCAACTAATTTAGGAAGCACTGTCAATAGTATACTGGAACTGGCATATTTAAATTGGCAAGAAGGAAAGCGTCCTCACTGTTCAGAAGCACTGCCATTCTACGGACAACATCCAGTTTGAACAATTAACAACGAACAATTAATAGTCTTTGACGAAGTTTACTACGCCAAATTTTCTCATTGGATTTAAGTGGTGGATGATACAGCGATCGCTTAGTACCAAAGAGTAAAAATACTTAGAAATTAGCTCCAGTTAAATTAGCTTTTCTCCATCCCGAAATTGTTGAGAGCGATCGCCGCGCCGCTAATGCTTTTTAACCACTGGCGGCGATCGCTCTCATTTTCACTCTTAGTTAATTTTTGCACTTAAGCTCTATATCATTGTCATTAATTTTTGGTTATTGATAATAATTAGGTATTACTTCTAATGTAGATATACTGTAGATAAAGGGTGTTTTTAGAAATTCACAAAACGTTACATTGTGTTGAATGTTACAAATATCTCCTAATTTGCGCCATTTACAGTGTTCGGATGTTGCCAAAATTTCTTAGCAAAATCAATTTTGTATCAAATGATACAAAATTGATTTTGACCCCAGCTTAAAACTAAGAGCTAGTAATTTAGATAAAGAAATAAAAAACAATGGGAATGCAAACTTACGGCAACCCAGATGTGGAATATGGCTGGTGGGCTGGAAACTCCCGTTTGGCGGGTTTGTCTGGTAAGTGGCTTGCAGCACACGTTGCTCAAGCAGCACTAATCGTATTTTGGGCTGGAGCAATTTGTTTATTTGAAGTTGCTCGTTACACTGCTGATGTCCCCCTGGGAGAGCAGAATTTAATTCTGATTCCTCACATGGCCAGCTTAGGTCTGGGTGTTGGTAAAGGCGGTCAAATTGTTGATACCTTTCCCTACTTTGCTGTTGGTGTAGTCCACCTCGTTTCTTCTGCAGTAATAGGAGCTGGTGGTCTTTACCACTCTCTGCGAGGACCTGCTATTCTCAAAGAAGGCCCTGCACGTGCGCCTAAGTTTGACTTTGACTGGGGTGATGGTAAACGTCTAGGTTTTATCCTTGGTCACCACTTAATTCTTCTTGGATTAGGTGCCTTAGCTTTAGTCCTCTGGGCTGTTTTCTTCGGTATCTATGACCCTGTCATCGGCGAGGTCAGAACTGTTACTAGCCCAACTCTTAACCCATTTACAATCTTTGGGTATCAAACTCACTTTGTTGAGACCAATACTCTGGAAGATTTAATCGGCGGTCATGTTTATGTAGCAATTCTTGAGATCTCTGGTGGTTTGTGGCATATATTTTGTCCTCCTTTCAAGTGGGCTCAACGTTTGATTATCTTTTCTGGTGAAGGACTTCTTGCTTATGCTTTAGGTGGTCTGGCTATCATGGGATTCACTGCTGCTGTGTATTGCGCTTTCAATACCTTGGCTTATCCTGTTGAGTTCTACGGACCTCCTCTAGATTTCAGATTTAGCTTTGCTCCTTACTTTATTGACACTGCGGATTTACCCGGCGGACAGTATACCGCTCGTGCTTGGTTATGTAACGTACACTTTTTCCTTGCTTTCTTCATCTTACAAGGTCATTTGTGGCACGCTTTGCGGACTCTTGGTTTCGACTTCAAGCGTATTCCTGCAGCTCTTGGCTCCCTCAGCGAAGATGTTGTTGATGCAAAGGCTTAAAAGTTAAGTCATACAGACTGTAAACCCCAGTCTATTGGGAAGGACAATCAGTATCTTCTCGTCCCCACTGGGGTTTCATTATCAAGATATCTCTCTTGTTAACAATGCGGAAATTTAACTAAACGTTGATGAGGAACTAAACTGTGTACACTTATCAAAAATATAAATATGAAAGTCCCAAGGCGGCTCAAGCCTCAGGGGGAACCGCCTCAGTGTCAACTTTTGAAGATCAGTGGTGGGTAGGAAATATTCGTCTGGTAGATCTATCTGGTAGTTTACTGGGTGCTCATATTGCTCATGGTGCTCTAATTGTATTTTGGGCTGGAGCAATTACCTTACTAGAAGTAGCTCGTTTTGTACCAGGTATCCCTCTGTACGAACAGGGTATGATTCTATTGCCTCACTTAGCATCATTAGGTTGGGGTGTAGGCCCTGATGGTACTGTAGTTGATACCTATCCCTACTTTGTTATTGGTGTGCTACACCTAGTTTCATCAGCAGTTGTTGGCGCTGGTGGTTTGTATCACACTTTCCGAGGACCAGGAGATTTAAAAGAAGGTCCTGCTAGAGCGCCTAAGTTTCACTACGATTGGTCTGATGGCAACAAGTTAACCTTTATATTCGGTCATCACCTCATTTTCTTAGGAGTAGGTGCTTTCTTGTTCGTGTTAAAAGCTACTGTATTCGGTGGTATTTTTGATGCTACTTTAGGTGAAGTACGTACTGTGAGTCCCACTCTCAATCCTTTTCCTTTGCTAGGCTACATCGCCGGTATCACAGATGGCGGCTGGACAATTCAAGGTATGACTTCTGTTAGTAATTTAGAAGACCTTGTTGGGGGTCATATTCTTATCGGAGCAATCGAAATCTTAGGGGGCCTTTGGCACATTTTTAGCGCTCCTTTTGGTTGGGTAAAAAGTCGTGTTATTTTTAGCGGCGAAGCAATTCTTTCCTACAGTCTAGTTGGTCTAGCTTGGATGGGAATTTTATCTGCTTTCTTTGTTTTAAATAGTGATGTTGCTTATCCACCTCAATTTTATGGTGCCGAGCGTTCTGGTGGTGCTAGCGTACAGATCGTGTTGGGCTTCATATTATTAGGTGGTCATATTTGGCATGCTTACCGAGCGCGTAAAGAAGCGGCTCAATCTGAAGGGTAATTAAAGTTATTTCTCAGAAACTTTAACTATTCAACATTGAAACCTAAGGTCACTAGCCTTGGGTTTCAATGCTTTCCTCAGCAGGAGTCATGCTAAAATAAATCTCTGATTGAATTCTGTTGAAAATAAAAAAAAGCGTTTTTATAACTAGGAGGTCTCGAATTATGGAGCTATCAAATACGCAAGTGTTGATTGCCCTGCTGATTTCTTTTTTACCTGCGGTTTTGGCTTTACGCCTGGGAAGTTCCCTCTATCAAGATTCTGTCAGTACAGCGATTTCTTTTGTCCCAAAGGAAACAGCAGTTACAAAGCCTGAACCAGAACCGGCAGAAACTGCTGAAGCTACTGAAACTCCTGCAGATGAAGCTGAAACTCCTGCAGATGAAGCGGAAGCAACAGCTCCTCCAGAAGCAGGTGAAACAACTACTTGATGAAAATACTTAGTAAAACAACATGAGAGGAAATGGGATAGACCAAATGGATTAAAAGAAGATAGCTAAAGAACCAAAACGATTCAGCAAGAAAAACAATTTGGTTCTAGCAACTTTAACAAATTAGGGGAATTAACAGTTCTTCATAATTTTGATAAATCTCTAACTATCTTGTCCAATCTGATAATATGGAAAAAATATCTAGATAGGGCAAGGCTCAGAATTATTAGGCGTATCAATATAAAATGATGCGCCGTTGAGAAAAAAGAGTTACTTAGATAGGTTATTTATATTTGTTTTGCTGTTATATTTTCTCTCGCATCAATTTCCATTTCATGATTAATAATATCGGCGTTGCACAATTAAGAGATGATTTATTGACATAGCTTGAATATCTATTAGCAATTCCAATTTTGTTTAAGTATCATAGTACTTACGCAGAAACCGGGTTTCTCTACGAAAAATCTTAATTTGAGCTGTTTGCTTCAGGTCAGAAACCCGGTATAAGAGAGCTATTGGCGTAAGTTCTATATCACTAGGAGTTGACTAATGGATGCAATGGAATTTTTTCAGCACAGTGCAGGGAAGTGGCGATCGCACCGCACTACCCATCACCTCCCCTTTCGACGTGCGGAGACTGGCAGTTCAGATATCTTTGTGGAAGCACTGGGGGCAGATAATCTGAAAGTACTGGCAATATGCGAAATACACGAAGTTGACCCCAGCTTAACTATTGGGGGTGCGTTTGTCAGTTGGGACGGTTCCATGGCTTGGGATAAAGAAGATGAAAATCATGAAGGTTCTACAATTTTTGCTTTAATTCCAGATTCAGATAAACCCAGACAAGGTCAGCTCTTGCGGGAAAGAGGTTATGCGGAAATTGTCCCTGTAGCCGGTCGCTATTGTTTGGATGATGAAGATAGCTTGATTTTGATTACTGAATATGAAACAATGAGTATTGTGGAACGTTTTTGGTTTGCTAGTGACAATCTCAGATTAAGAACTAGCACGGTTAAGCGTTTTGGTGGCTTCAATTCTGCTACCTTCTGTGCTGAGGTTCGAGTTAAAGATGAGAGTATCAGTGTAGAGAAGATAGATAAAGGAACAGATATGGTAGCCTCAGCTACAGCAAATTACTCAATCAGCGGTTGGTAATTGCTCAATCTACCGCAGAGGGGAAAAAATAAGAGAAATTTATTATATTTTAGGCAAGTGATTATCAATTATCAATTATCAATTCAGCTAATCCCAAATACTCAACTCCTTCAGGACTAACTCTAAAACGATAGGGAAACACTTCTACTCCCGCTTTTATCGCTTCCCGAAACAACTCCCCATATGCTCTATCGTAGCTATCTGCCGGAGCAAAACCCTCGCAATCTCCCCGATTAATAAAGTATAACATGGCAGCTCTTTGCTCCGGCAATAAAGCCATTAATTCCCGCAAATGTTTCTGTCCTCTAGTAGTTACTGTATCGGGAAATAACGCTATATTTCCTGAAGCTAAAGTAACGTTTTTTACTTCCAAATATAGAGGCAATTTCTCGTCATTTCCACTCAATAAAAAATCTACTCTGCTTTTATTTCCTTCTCCGTAGGGAACCTCCGTTTTAATCTCCTTATAGTCCTTTAACTCGGGAAATATTCCTTGTTGCAATCCCAGTTTAACTAGTTTATTAGTAAGTCCGGTATTGATTCCCACCCAACTACCATCTACTTCAATTATTTCCCAACTATAAGCTAATTTTCGCTTGGGATTATTGCTGAGAGAAACTCCTACCCAACTCCCAGGAGTACAAACCCCAATCATGGGTCCGGTGTTAGCGCAGTGAGCCGTAATAACTTCCCCACTCTCTAACTCAATATCAGCTAAAAAGCGCTTGTATCGCTTTATTAGTTTACCTAATCTTAAGTCACTATATTGATAAATTAAACTTCCCATGAACAATGAACAATAAACAATGAACAATAAACAATGAACAATGAACAATGAACAATAAACAATGAACAATGAACAATGAACAATAAACAATAAACAATGAACAATGAACAATGAACAATGAACAATAAACAATTATTTTACTGTTCAATCATTAAAACTTTATCCCTCTGGACCCTCTTCCTCTCTGCGTCCTCTGTGCCTCTGCGGTTTATTATTTCACATTTTTGTTTAACCGATTATATAGGGTTTCTTGGTCATGAGGTACATTCTATACCGGTCTATGAACCTGTTAAGTCTTGAGTTCCAGCAACCGCGTAGTCGAAGGGCACCGCAAGCTGTATAACTATCAACTGTCCACTATCAACTATCAACTGCTATAACCTAAATGTTCGTAAGCAGCCTCCGTCACCACTCTACCCCGAGTAGTACGATTAATAAAACCAATTTGCAATAAATAAGGTTCATAAACTTCCTCAATAGTTTTAGCATCTTCCCCCGTCGCCGCAGCAACAGACTCCAAACCCACCGGTCCCCCTTTAAACTGCTCGATCGCCGTAGTCAAAACCAAGCGATCAGTCCAATCCAAACCCATAGGGTCTACATTGTATAAATCTAGGGCTTCTGCTGCAGATTCCTGGCTAATACAGTCCATCCCTTTAACTTGGATATAGTCTCGCACCCTGCGCAATAACCGGTTGGCAATACGAGGAGTTCCTCGAGAACGGCGGGCAATTTCGATTGCTCCCTCTTCCGTTATTTCTACCTTCAAAACTTCCCCTGTCCGTTTCACAATTAAAGTTAATTCGTCTACTTCGTAAAAGCGCAATCTTTGAATTAAACCAAAGCGATCGCGCAAAGGAGAAGTCAAAGAACCCACCTTAGTTGTAGCTCCCACTAAAGTAAAAGGAGGTAAAGGGATACTGCGAGTTCTGGCTGTCTGTCCCTTGCCGATAGTAATATCCAAACGGCAATCTTCCATAGCCGGATAGAGTAATTCTTCCGTCACTCGGTTGAGGCGATGGATTTCGTCTATAAAGAGAATATCCCCCGGTTTGAGATTAATCAGCAGTCCTGTAATATCCCGAGGACGTTCTAAAGCAGGAGCGGCAGTTATTTTACAATTAACCTCCATTTCTGAAGCTAGAATCAGGGACATAGTAGTTTTTCCCAGTCCCGGAGGACCATATAATAGCAGATGGTCTAGAGGTTCTTTCCTTTTTTTAGCCGCAGCAATACAAATTTCCAATACTTCTTTCAGGTCTTTCTGTCCGATATAATCGGCGAGACGGTGGGGTCGAATATTATCTTCGTTACTTTGAGTCTCTTCAAAGGTTGCCGTGGCCAGAAGCAACTCTTCTTCTACCGTGGTTTCCGGAGGACTGTTGCGTTTTCCTCTTGCAGTGAGCGTAGCCGAACTGCGGCTTTTGCGCTTCTTTCCTGGGGTGTTGGGAGGAGTATTCTGTTGTTGGGATAATCTTTTAATTGCCATTTTTGATTAAATTACATTTGTTCGTTTTGGATAACGAAACAATATATATAGCAGTTGACAGTTGATAGTGGACAGTTGGTAGTTATAAGTAGTCATGCAAAATTATTTGTATATATTGACTACCATTGTAGGGTGCGTTCGCAACGCACCGCAACCCATAAATACAAGCTCTGGCAATTCGCGAATATCCAATTAATTTTGCCTAGGTACTTACTGCTTGCAGAGAGGGTCGTCGAACTGCAACCTGCGGTTGCTCATCCGAAATAGTAAACACTTTAATGGCAAACGGTTTCGGAGAGTGACAGAAGAGGGATATAGCATTTCTCATACTTGTGAGGTACCCCAGAAATAGGTCCAGAAGCAGTCCGCAGGTTTATAGGTGTACCTCATGACCAAGGAACCCTATATATGTGCCACTTTTTTCCCGTTGTATCAGACTATCATCTTCATATATCAATGTCAACTCTTTTTTTCTTATAGACAGGACTTAGGAAGTAATTGTAGGTTGGGTTGAGCCATAGCGAAACCCAACAGCACGGCTTGTTGTGTTGGGCGTTGCCCTGTCGTGACCTCAACCCAATCTACGATTTTCAAACTATTTGTAGCTGAAAAAGAATGCTAAAACTAGCTACCAGTTGTAGGGCGCGGCACTGCCCACCATAGCTGTTTCTTGAAAAGGTACAAGTTAAATTAACCACATTTATTTTGTATTATTTAGCTTTCTTCTAGTTTATCAATTATTTTAAAAATGTGGATTAGTCAGCCAAGAAACCGGGTTTCTTTTATTATTTTAAGGATTAATGCTAAAATTTTGGAAAGAAACCCGGTTTCTCAACCTAGAATAACCTCAATCTATACTACGATGTAACGCCACTATTTGTAGCAAAAATTTTTGTATTTCATATTATATCAACTCTGAAAATGTTTGCTAAAAATACAATAGTGTTACAAGCAATTGTAGGTTGGGTTGAGCCATAGCGAAACCCAACACCGAATCCTTTGGCTTGTTGGGCCTGCCCTGAGCGTAGTCGAAGGGTTTCGTGACCTCAACCCAACCTACGATTTATAAACTGTCAACTGCTATAAAACTAGCCACCAGTGGAGGATTGTAGAGAGGGCAACCAACTCACAAGACCGGGAAAAGTAATAATTAAAACTAAAACCAAAACTTGCAGCAAAATAAAAGGAATTGCTCCCCGATAAATATCCTCCGTCCTCACCTCCTCTGGGGCTACTCCCCGCAAATAAAACAGAGCAAAACCAAAAGGCGGGGTTAAAAAAGAAGTTTGTAAATTTGCCCCCAAAATTACTCCATACCAAACTAAATCTAGTCCTAAAGTTTCCGCCACTGGGGCAAAAATGGGAATCACTATAAAAGCAATCTCAAAGAAATCAATAAAGAAACCTAAAATAAAAATAGTCAACATATTAACTAGCAAAAAACCTCCCGTTCCTCCCGGTAAGTTGGCCAGAAGGTGGAACATTAATTCATCCCCATTTAACTCCTTAAATACCAAACTAAAGGCGGTAGAACCCAGCAAAATAAACACTACCATGCTGGTAATTCTCATAGTGCCATCGCACACCGATGTCAAGGCAGCCCAATTTAATTTACCATTCCCCCAAGCTAAGACTATCGCTCCTAAAGACCCCACAGCTCCTGCTTCCGTGGGGGTCGCAATGCCAAAAAAGATACTCCCCAATACCAACAAAATCAGCATTAAAGGAGGAACCATCACCTGTAATACTCGCTTCCCCAAAGCCTTTCCACCAATATCTCGCACTTCAGAGGGCAAAGCTGGGGCTAATTCCGGCTTTAAGAAAGCTACAATTACCACATGAAGGGCAAAAGCTCCCGCCATCATCAAACCGGGAATCAAGGAACCGATAAATAAATCCCCTACCGAAATACCCAACTGGTCTCCCAACACTACCAGCACTACGGAAGGAGGAATAATTTGTCCTAAAGTACCGGAAGCTACAATTACCCCTGTTGCCAACTCCTTGTTATAGCCGTAACGAAGCATAATAGGTAGGGAAATCAAACCCATGGCTACCACAGTGGCCGCCACTACTCCAGTAGATGCAGCGAGTAAGGCTCCTACTACTACTACTGCCAAGGCTAAACCCCCACGCAGTCGTCCGAAGAGAATACCCATGGTTTCCAGCAACTTCTCCGCAATACCCGTCTTCTCCAGCATGGAACCGAGGAAGATAAAATAGGGAATCGCCAGGAGAGTGTAATTCTCCATAATGCCGAAAATGCGGAAAGGCATGGCAGAGAGGAAATCTGAGTCGCAAATTCCCAATGCCCAACCAATCAGTCCGAAGATAATTGCAGTTCCTCCGAGGGAAAATGCTACGGGATATCCTGTGGCCAACAGCGGCAACGCTCCGGCAAACATGAGGACACCTAACCAATCTCTCACAATTAGCAATGAATAATAAATAATGAACGATTAAGTGGCTTATTATAGCGCTACTCAATTCAAAATTCAAAATTATCAATTCAAAATTTTGTTTTAGCCCGATTTGGTTTGGGCAAAGGTTCATTGTCTTTCAAAGCGGAATCAACCAAAAGTTCCAAAACTTCTTGGGCATTTTTCAAAGCTTCTTCCTGGGTCTCTCCATGGGTATGACAAAATTCACCCCATTCTGGCAGACTTACAACGTAGCAATTATCTTCATCAGACCATTGGATGACGATAGTATAATTTTGTTTCATAGTTAGTTTTCTTTAAATATCTATCGTAGAGCAAACAGAATCAACTATGAACTTAGAGCTTCAGGTTGTGGTGGGCGATGCCCACCCTACAGATCTCAATTCAAAATTCAAAATTATCAATTCAAAATTTTGTTTTAGCCCGATTTCGTTTAGTTTTAACGATAATAGATGCTATTATTTTAATCAGTTCTTCTGATTCATTCAAAAGAGGACCCAAATGACTTTCTGGAAATAATTCAACAGCCATTAATAAACGCAACCAATATCGGGTTTCTCTGGCTTCCTTTAGGGCAATTTCCAACTTATGAACAAAATCCGCAGTGCTCTGGGCAGCTTGGGATTCTTCAACATTAGCCCCAATAGACGTACCCGAACGAATGAGTTGTTTAGAAAGCGTTCGAGCTACCCCTGGCGTTTCATCCAAAGCCTTACAAAGATTAACAATCCGTACCGCAAAATCAAATGTCCGGTCCGTAATTGGGCTTACTTCACTCATTTTGAATTTTGAATTTTGAATTTTGAATTTTTAAATTGTTCATTGTTCATTGAAAATGGCCCAATTTTTAATTGCCTCAGATATTCCTTGAAGAATGAGAAAGACAAAACTAACAATAATCATGGATTTAATGGGATAGCGAGGCAGTCCACCGGGGTCGGGAGACATTTCTAAAATATTCCAAGAATTAATAATAGTTCCCCAGGAATAATAAATTACCATAGCGGAAAAGGGAATCAGGAAAAAGATAGAACCGAGAAAGTTTGCTAAGGCTTTTCTTTTCCGCCCCCAATCCTTATAAAAGATATCTACTCTTACGTGACCGTCATGTTTGAGAACGTAGGCTGCAGCGAGGAGGAAAACTATATCGAATAAGTACCATTGCACTTCAATTAACCCGTTGCTGGTGAGGTTTTGACCGATTAAACGGCCTAAATATCTCCCCACTACGTTCCACACTCCTACTAAGACCATGACTAGGATAAACCAGGAGGTAAGGCGACCGATCCATTGGTTTACTGTATCGATTATTTTGGCTATTTGTAATAGTTTGGTCAAGGTAATTACTCCTTTATATTAACCGCAGATGAAGTCACAGGCAAGATGCCGATGAAGTCACA
>JH610800.1 GCA_000252485.1 Prochloron didemni P4-Papua_New_Guinea
CCTGTGCCACGATGAACGCAGATGGATCGAGATTATTTTAACCCTAGAGACACAAAAGACACGGAGAAGAGGAGAGAGAGGGAAGCGCGATCGCCCCGATTGTAGTTGAAGAGGAAGTGGTTGTCAGAGAAATGGCTTTAGCAGTTTAATCGCCGCCACCACCGCCACCGCCATCGCCTAGGAATACTAAATACAATGGATAATAAAAGTAATCAACTATTATGTCAGACAAATTAGTTTTAGCTTTTTTCTGCCAGTTCGGTTGAGAAACTTGAAGTATCTCCGTTGGGAATGTAACTTGAACTTCTAACTCTTTTCCCGGAGCAACTGACCTAGCTACAAATTCAAATGTGGTATTATCTAGTTGACGGGAAACTGCTTTTGTACCGAAGCTTTTAAAAGAGATGACTTTTCCCGCTAAAGATTGGGGTAATTTAACTTTGACGGTAGCATTTTCAATGGGGGATTTCCGGTTGGCAAAAATGGCTTTCCAATAAACTTGGGTATTTTTTTCATCAACGTGCAATCCCCCGATGACGGGATATTTCAAAACAAAGGTATGACTTTCCGGAGGATTTAATGGGTGGTTCCATCGAATCCAAAGCTCATTATTTTGCTTACCAGTTGAACTGGGAATTAATTGTCCGTTTTCCTCCACAGTGACATCTTTAATTGCATCTACTTTGTCTAGGGGGATATAGCGATATCGCCTATTGGAATAATTGGAATTGAAGACGTATTTTTGGGTTTCTGTCACCAACATGTCCCCGTTTGCCTCTACCTCTATGTCCACATTGATAAAGTCCCAGTAAAATGGTAAATTAGACGTGTTGGCTTGGGCCACTGCTATGAAAAACCCAAATAGCAAGCCAACGGACAGAAGAATAATCCGCTTGAACCTTTGATAATTGCCCATAATTTGCTGTCCTCACTGTTAGGAGTTGCTCAATAAAGACATTATATCATAATAAACTACAAAAAAACAGAGAGGAAAGCGCGATCACTGATTCATGTCTCACGTCATCAAAATCATCTGTATCCATCTGCGTTCATCGTGGCACAGGCATCTTGCCTGTGACTTCATCTGCGGTTACCAAATTATCTTACAGTACTCTCCGAATCAATTGATTCGCCACCTCAACTCAACCTACCTACTATAGCAATGAGCAATGAACAATTAACAATGAACAATTAAGAGTTCGTGCAGAAAAATGCCCCTTTCGCTTTGTACAAAGGTGATACAGCAGGCGTAGCACTTTTGTAGCAATGTAGTATGTAACGACACCAGTGCGAAGCGCTATAGTTACTGGAAGTATTCTCTAATGGCTTCAATTCCCCCTTCAGTAACCTCTAGAGGTGGAGTTTCTAGAGGATTAGCTCTTAAATATACCTGAGTCAGGTTAGGGAGTTGAGCGATAGATGGTGGTAGGTTGGTTAATTGATTGCCCATCAAGAATAGGTAACTTAAGTTAAAGAGTTCTGAGATAGATTTGGGTAGATTGGTTAATTGATTCCCACTCAAATCTAGCACAGTCAAGTTCTCTAGCTTAGAGATAGATTCCGGCAAATTTTTTAATTGATTATCTCGCAAGTATAGCTTCCTCAAGTTCTCTAGCTTAGAGATAAATGACCGCATTCTTGTTAATCTATTGTCACTCAAATCTAGCCAAGTCAAGTGAGAGAAATTCGCCAGAGACTCTGGCAAGTTGGTTAATTGATTGTCATTCAAATATAGCACCTTTAACTTAAATAGCTTAGAAATAGATTGTGGCAAGTTGGTTAATTGATTTCTATTCAAATATAGTTCCTTCAAGTTAGATAGCTTAGAGATAGATTCTGGCAAATTTTTCAATTGATTTCTACCTAAATTTAGTTGAGCTAAGTGAGAAAAATTTCCAAGAGATTCAGGTAAACTGGTCAATTGATTTCCCTGCAAATATAAATCGATTAAGTCGGAAAGATTGCCAAGAGATTCAGACAAATTTGTTAATTGATTGTCGCTCAAATCCAGCCTAATCAAATTGGAAAGCTGGCTAATGGATTCTGGCAGGTGTGTTAATCGATTTTCATTTAAATATAAATCGAATAAATTAGAAAGTTGACCAATAGATTCTGGCAAGTTGGTTAATTGATTTTGATTCAAATATAAATCAAACAAGTTAGAAAGTTTAGTAATAGATTCTGGCAAGTTAGTTAATTGATTTTGACTCAAATCTAGTTGAGTCAAGTTGGAGAGTTGAGAGATAGATTCGGGAAGGCTTGTTAATTGATTGTTTCTCAAATCTAATGATTCTAGCTGTTCTAATTCAAGGACTTCTGCGGGTATTTCCTTTAACTTGTCAATAGCTTTTGTATAGTAATTATTGCTTAGGTTTAATGACCTAAGTCCTTGCTCTTTAGCTTTCTTGATTCTTGTTTGAAACCGTTGTGGTATTGCTTTCATCTGTGTTCATCTGTGTTCATCTGCGGTTACTAAATTATCTTCCAAGGCTTGACGAATCAATTGAGAAGAAACTTCATCAGTAATAGTAACCTGACCGATCGCCTTGGGCAAAACAAATCGAATCTTGCCCCCTTTCACTTTCTTATCGCTTTTCAAACTCTCCACAATGGCATCTAAATCCAAACTAGAAGGTAACTTAGTGGGGAGACCTGTTTTCGCAATCAGTTCCTGTTGTCGTTTCACCTCTAGTGCAGTCCACAATTGCAACTCTTCAGCAATATGTCCTGCAACTACCATGCCCATAGCTACCCCTTCCCCATGAAGCACTTTCCCGTACCCGGTCACACTTTCTACTGCGTGACCTACCGTATGACCGTAGTTGAGAATAGCTCGTAAACCAGCTTCTTTTTCATCTTTACTCACTACATCTGCTTTAGCTTGACAAGAACGAGTTAAAATAGTTTGTAGAAATTCTTCTTTAAGAGAGGAAAAAGTATCGGTTCTTTCTGCTTCTTCCAACTGAAGGAATAAATCCTCATCCCAAATAATTCCATATTTTATCACTTCCGCCATGCCGGAGCAAAACTCCCTTTCTGGTAGAGTGGCCAATAACAAGGGGTCAATGAGGACTAATTTTGGTTGATGGAAAGCGCCAATGAGATTTTTTCCTTGAGGATGATTGACTCCTGTTTTTCCTCCAATGGAAGCATCTACCATAGCCAGTAGGGAAGTGGGAACTTGAACGAAATTAATCCCTCTCAACCAAGTCGCTGCAGCAAAACCGGTCATATCCCCAATCACCCCACCTCCCAAAGCCACTAAAGTGGAGGAACGTTCCAAGTAATTAGCCGCCGCAGTATGATAGACTTTACTCACTTGTTCCAGAGTTTTGTAGCTTTCTCCATCGGGGATAAGATGGGTTGAGACTTGAAAACCAGCAGCGGTAAGAGAATCAACTGCAGTGGCACCGTAATACTCAAAAATCGCCGGATTGGATACCAACAGCACTTTCCGACCCAAGTCCAATGGCTTCATCTTCTCTCCCAGTTGCTGGAGACTGCCTGGGGCGATGGCGATTTGATAAGAATTTTGAGGCAAATTTACAGGAATAAGAGATTGCATAATGAAGTACAATGTGCAGAAACTGCAATTTAAAAGGAGCAATTTAGATGTTGGCCGTAGTTTCTTATACAGGCATTTTAATCGGCTTGAGCGCGATCGCCTTAACCCTCTATTTTACTTTCCGTGCCATCAAACTGATTTAAGACAAAATCTGAGTTAACCTTGCTCCTTACAGGTGCAGGACTTACGCAAACAAGTCTAGAAACCGGGTTTCTCGTCCGGGTAAAACGGCTAAAATCCAGAGTTTTAGTTCAGAAACCCGGTTTCTGCGTAAGTCCTAAGGTGGCAAGGTTAATTATATAGCACTACGCATTTAGGTTAGTACATTAATAAAGCCTGAAACCTAGTCATAGCCGTCTTTATGAATTTTGAATTTTGAATTGCGCGTAGCGCTATATCAGTACAGTTTCCCAGAGGTTGATTCCAGATGAGTCAACCCTATTTTATCACAGGGAGACAACTTTCAATGGTGGCCACAACAGATCGCCCCAAAGAATCCAACTCATAGCCTCCTTCCAAGCCAAAGAGAAGGGGAGATACTACTTGCAAGCAATAACGAGTAAAAAGGCCGAAATCCGACGGTTGCAAGGAAATTCCCGCCAGAGGGTCATCTTGATTGGCATCGTAACCGGCACTCACAATCAATAAATCTGGCTCGAAGTTTGTTAAGAAAGGCACAACTTTTTGAGTAAATGCAGGTTGGTATTCAGTCAAAGTACTACCCGGAGCCATGGGTAAATTGAGTACATTCCCCCATTCTCCCTTATCACTCTCCCTGCCAGTGCCAGGATAACAGGGATATTGATGTAGAGAACAGTAAGCGATTTGGCGGTTATGCTCCACCAAGGCTTCCGTTCCATTGCCGTGATGTACGTCCCAGTCGAGAATAGCCACTCGCTCTATTCCCGGTTTAGTTAAAGCATAATGAGCGGCAATAGCGGCATTGGCAAAAAGACAAAATCCCATGCCTCTGTCCCGAACAGCGTGATGTCCGGGAGGACGGGCTAAAACAAAAGCGGAATCATCTCCACTGATAACCCGATCCACTCCATCTAACCAAGCGCTAACTGCCAAACTAGCCACATGGAAACTGCGAGGTGAGACGGGGGTATCCAAATCGAGCCTACCTCCACCCCCAGCAGCAATTTGCCTCACCTGTTCCACATATTCCCGACTGTGGACCCTTTCTACAAAAGGGATTACATCCCTCGTAGAGCAAGGAGTAGGCAGTTGCCAATCCAGCTTGTGTGAGAACGGTGCAGCTTTGAGAGCCGCCACAATGGCTTCCAGGCGTTCTGGTCTTTCCGGGTGTAACCCGCCGTTATCATGTTGGAGAAACTCAGAGGAGTAGATAACAGTTAGCATGGTTAGAACTGAGATATGGATTTGGCTCAATTATATTCAAGACTTACGCAGAAACCGGGTTTCTGAACCAAAACTCTGGGTTTTGCCATTTTATCCTGGTGAGAAACCCGGTTTCTAGGTTTGTTTGCGTAAGTCCTGATATTATTTTTTTTTCCTCAAATAACTGCTGGAAATGCTATATTAAAGCAAGCAGTTTTCTATGAGAGATACGGGGAGCAATTCTACAACCAATGTTTGTTGACTTTGAAGCCAAAATTATCAAAACTACAGGGGCAAAAATTAACTGCAAAATCGGTGGTTCTGGCCCGCCAGTTTTGCTCCTCCACGGCTATCCTCAAACCCATGTTTGTTGGCATAAAATCGCCCCTCTTTTAGCTAAAGATTTTACAGTTGTGGTCACGGATTTAAGAGGATATGGGGATAGTTCAAAACCTAAAGGTAAGCCAGATCATGGCAATTATTCTAAAAGAATCATGGCCATGGACCAAGTAGAGGTAATGTCTCAATTGGGCTACAATAAATTTCACATTGTGGGTCACGATCGCGGCGCGAGAGTAGCTCATCGTTTAGGTTTAGATCGCCCCACTCGAGTGGATAAAATGGCTATTTTGGATATGCTGCCTACTTATACCATGTACGCTAAGACCAATCTGGATTTTAGCACGGTTTATTATCATTGGTTTTTTTTGATTCAAGACCCTCCTCTACCGGAAACTTTAATTAATAATAATAACGAATTTTTCTTGCGGGATTATTTGACAAAATGGAGCGAACATATGTCTGCTTTTACACCGGAAGCAATGGCAGAATATCTACGCTGTTTTAGGGAGAAGGCTACCATCCACGGCACTTGTGAAGATTATCGCGCTTCAGCTACTATCGATCTGGAAGATGACGAGCGGGATCTAGCTAAAAAAATGCACTGTCCTTTGCTAGTTTTGTGGGGAAGAAATAGTGCAATTGGACAAAGATATAATATTTTATCTACTTGGTGGGATAGAGCTAGTAACGTGCGGGGTTGGGGCCTAAATTGCGGCCATTTTCTCCCGGAAGAAGCTCCAGAAGAAACCTATAATGCGCTGAAAGAATTTTTCTTCAATTGATATTTGTTGTTGGTTGTTGGTTGTTGGTTGTTGGTTGTTGGTTATTTGTTATTGGTTGTTTGTTGCTTGCACTGAGCGCTTGCCCTGAGCGCTTGCCCTGCCCTTCGGCTACGCGGTCGGACCGGGTCGTCGAAGGGTAGCCGAAGTGTTGGTTGTTTGTTAGTGGGACAGGCTAAACCCTGTGGTTTTTGCTTTAGTGGTTAGTTATTGGGAAAAAAACTTGTATCAAGATAGGAAAACTGAGAGAGCCGATGTGTTAGAATTGGGAAAGAAACTGACAAGAAATGGGGACTCCTGGCATGAACAGGAACCATAACTGTCAATTTTGCAATTAATTCTCGTTTGAATGGAGTTTTTTACCCTATGACCTCCCCCCAGGAGCGAATTGTACCTACGGATCTGAGCAACGAGATGTCCCGGTCTTATCTGGAATACGCCATGAGCGTCATTGTGGGACGGGCACTTCCAGATGCAAGAGATGGTCTGAAACCAGTCCATCGCCGCATCCTCTATGCCATGTATGAGTTAGGACTGACCCCCGATCGCCCTTTTCGCAAATGCGCTAGGGTGGTGGGAGAAGTATTGGGTAAATATCACCCCCACGGCGATACGGCGGTGTACGATGCTTTGGTGCGCATGGCTCAGGATTTCTCCATGAGATCACCCCTAATCCAAGGACATGGCAATTTTGGCTCCATAGACAACGACCCGCCAGCGGCAATGCGCTACACGGAATGTCGCTTGCAATCCCTCACTACCAATGCGTTACTGCGGGATATTGAATCGGAAACCGTAGATTTTATCGATAACTTCGATGGTTCCCAACAAGAACCCACAGTCCTGCCAGCGAGAGTTCCTCAGTTACTGCTCAACGGTTCCTCGGGAATTGCAGTGGGGATGGCTACCAATATTCCGCCCCACAACCTGGGAGAATTAATCGATGGAGTAGCAGCATTAATTGAGAATCCAGCCATTACGGATCTAGAATTAATGCGCTACATTCCCGGTCCGGACTTCCCTACTGGAGCGCAAATCTTGGGTAGAAGCGGGATAAAAGATGCTTATACTAAGGGACGGGGTTCCATTACCATGCGAGGGGTGGCGGAAATCGAAGCTCTGGGACGAGGAGATAAACAAGCAATTATCGTCACGGAACTGCCCTATCAAACTAATAAAGCAGCCGCAATTGCGAAAATTGCTGAATTGGTTAACGACAAGCGCATTGAGGGCATTTCTAATATTTGGGATGAGAGCGATCGCGACGGGATGCGCATCGTCATCGAACTGAAGCGAGATGCTTATCCTCGGGTAGTCCTGAATAACCTCTATAAGCAAACCCCCCTGCAAGCTAACTTTGGCGCTAACATGCTGGCCATAGTTAACGGGGAACCCCAGCTCATCACTCTGAAGCGTTTCCTGCAAGTATTCCTAGATTTTCGCATCGAGTCAATTACCAGAAGAACTCAATACGAACTGCGCAAAGCTCAGGAAAGAGACCACTTACTTCAAGGTTTGTTGATAGCCCTCAACAGTATCGATAGAGTAATTGAGTTAATTCGCTCTGCAACCGATACCGCTACAGCCAAAATGGAATTGGTGAACCAATTAGGTCTTTCCGAGGTACAAGCAGATGCTATTTTGCAAATGCAGTTGCGTCGCTTAACTGCCTTGGAAGCAGAGAAAATTGAGGCGGAACACCAAGAGTTACAATTGCGCATTACGGACCTGCAGGATATTCTCGCTCGACGGGAAAGAATCGAAGAGATTATCACTACAGAAATCGGCGACATTAAGAGACTCCACGCCACTCCTCGTCGCAGTCAATTCGTTCAAGCAGAAGGGGAACTGCTAGACAAGGATTTAATTGCCAACGAGCAAGTGGTAATTTTATTAACTCAACAGGGTTACATTAAGCGCATGCCCGTCAGCACCTTCGATGCTCAAAATCGTGCTACTCGGGGGAAAGCAGGGGCAAAAATTAAGGAAGATGACGTGGTAGAACATTTCTTAACTTGTTGTGACCACGACAACGTACTTATTTTTACCGATAGAGGTGTCGTTTACACCATCAACGCTTTTCAAATACCCGCTGCTTCCCGTACTGCCAGGGGCATTCCCATCGTGCAAATGCTGCCTATCTCCAAGGAAGAGAAGATTACTTCCATGGTCTCAGTGACGGAGTTTACTGAAGACGAGTATTTGGTAATGCTAACCCAAAAGGGATATATCAAGAAAAGCGCTTTAAGTGCATTTAACAACATTCGCACCAATGGATTGAAAGCCATTACTTTGGGAGAAGAAGACGAACTGCGGTGGGTGAGGCTTTGTCGGGAAGAAGATAGCGTTATTCTCGGTACTCGGGACGGTATGGCCATTCACTTCAAAACCGATAACCAACAATTACGTCCTTTAGGAAGAGCAACGAGGGGAGTGCGCTCGATGAAACTGCGGGAGAGCGATCGCCCCATCAGTATGGATATTCTACCCAGTCAAGTAGTAGCTCAAATTGATACAGCAGGGGATGAAGAAGAACTTGCCCTTCCTGAAACCGAAGGGGAAACTGAAGAATTAGTTAATACAGAAGGAGATATGGGCCCCTGGTTGCTAGCTATTACTACTGGTGGTTACGGCAAGCGGGTTCCTATCTCCCAGTTTCGCTTGCAAAAACGTTCCGGATATGGAGTTAAAGCCATTCGCTTTCGCAAAGAAGATCGCTTGGCAGCGATTCATATAGTTAATAAAGACGATGAGTTGATGTTAGTAACCAGTCGGGGAATTATTATTAGGCAGGCGGTGGATGCGATTTCCCTTCAGTCCAGAACGGCTACTGGGGTGAGAGTGCAAAAGTTGGACTCGGAAGATGCGATCGCCGCTGTAGCTTTAGTGCCTCCTTCTGGAGAAGATGAAGAGGAAACGGAAGCAGCAAGTGAGTAAAGTACTTTTTATTTATTAGGAACCAACCCCCTATCTCCTTATCTCCCCACAATCAAATTCGAGCCAACTTTCAAGGGGAGATAACCTATAAGTGAGGTGAAAAAGCTGTGGCATATAGTGAGTTCAACTTAGCAAAAGTACAAGAAAAATTTAACCTTAATCTTGAGGAAAATACCGAAATTTTTCCAGAGGTTGAATCATTCAATCCCAGCCCTCTACTATCTAATTTTTTGCAAGAATATGCCCCTTTAGCACTGAAAATAAATACCGAAAAAGCTCGTTCAGAAATTATCATTGCTCCCATTTTGCTAGAGTTAAAACAACATTTTGGTAACCGTGCTAGCATATTTTCTGGGATTGAATTTAACGTGGATCCCAATCAAGGTTTAACTGGTATTTGTGATTTTTTACTTACTGCATCCAGCGAACAATTATTTATTAAATCTCCTGTTTTTATCGTTGTAGAAGCTAAAAAAGAAAATATAATGGCTGGTTTAGGTCAGTGTGCAGCAGAGATGATAGCAGCACAGATTTTTAACCAAAAAGAAGGTAATAAGATTTCTCTGATTTCCGGGGTAGTTACTTCTGGAAATATTTGGAAATTTTTGCAACTTGAAGGTCAAATACTTCGTATTGATGTAACTGAGTATTACTTGCGAGATTTAGAGAAAATTTTAGGTATTTTAACCAGTTTATTATAGCAGTTGATAGTTGATAGTGGATAGTTGATAGTTATACAGCAACCGCTTGGTTGCTCTCACTCAATACTAAACACGTTCAAAAGTACTAAATTTAGTTACAATAAACACAATTTATGAGTTGCGGGACAGGCAATTCGCCTATCCCACAGATAAAAATGATTATAGCTATAAAATAGCTCAAGATTTATCAAATATATGATACAATAAAATTAATCAATTGTTGATAAACAAACAACAAATAACAAACAACAAACAACAAATAACTAAATATGGTATAATCACCAACCAGATCCCAAGGTACCGACCTGATTCTTGCAAGAGGGAAACACTACAACTCTATGCCAAAACTCGAAACTAGAACCGAACCCATGACCTTGAACATGGGGCCTCACCATCCCTCCATGCACGGAGTTCTCCGCTTGCTTGTTACTCTAGATGGTGAAGATGTGATTGATTGCGAGCCCGTAATCGGCTACCTCCATCGGGGAATGGAAAAGATTGCCGAGAATCGTACTAACGTGATGTACGTTCCCTATGTAAGTCGTTGGGACTACGCTGCGGGGATGTTCAACGAAGCCATTACCGTTAACGCGCCGGAACAACTAGCAGATATCGAAGTACCCAAACGGGCTCAATACATCCGGGTCATCATGCTAGAGCTAAACCGCATTGCCAATCACCTCCTGTGGTTGGGACCGTTTCTCGCGGACGTAGGGGCGCAAACACCTTTCTTCTATATCTTCCGTGAACGGGAGATGATTTACGACCTTTGGGAAGCAGCCTCCGGCATGCGTTTAATAAATAATAACTACTTTCGCATTGGCGGTGTCGCCGTAGATCTGCCCTATGGCTGGATCGATAAGTGTGAGGACTACTGCGATTACTTCGAGCCCAAAGTAGACGAATACGAAAAATTAATTACCAACAATCCTATTTTCCGTCGCCGTGTGGAAGGGATCGGCACTATTACTCGAGAAGAAGCCATTAACTGGGGGCTTTCTGGTCCTATGTTGAGAGCTTCTGGAGTCAAGTGGGATTTGCGTAAAGTAGACCATTACGAATGTTACGATGACTTCGATTGGGAAGTGCATTGGGAAACTGCAGGGGATTGTTACGCTCGCTATTTAGTGCGGATTCGGGAAATGCGAGAATCCGTCAAGATTATCCGTCAAGCAATCAAAGGACTTCCCGGCGGTCCCTACGAAAACCTGGAAGCAAAGCGGATGATGGAGGGCAAGAAATCTAAGTGGAATGACTTTGATTATCAATATATCGCCAAGAAAGTTTCCCCAACCTTTAAAATTCCGGCTGGAGAACATTACGTTCGCATGGAAAGTGGGAAAGGAGAATTGGGAATCTTTATTGTAGGTAATGACAATGTATTCCCCTGGCGTTGGAAAATTCGCGCTCCAGATTTCAATAACCTGCAAATTTTGCCTCACCTACTTAAAGGCATGAAAGTTGCTGATATTGTGGCAATTTTGGGCAGTATTGACGTGATTATGGGTTCTGTTGACCGTTAGGTGAATGGATTGGAAGTAGTCATTCAAAATTATTTGTCTATAATTTTGCCTGTAATCTCAAATCTGGAAACGTTGGCTACAGATACAATAGTGTTATAAGCAATTGTAGGTTGGGTTGAGCGCGAGCGAAACCCAACACCAAGGATTAGATTTCAGCCAAGAAACCGGGTTTCTCCTATTATTTTAAGAATAATGCTAAAATTTTGGAAAGAAACCCGGTTTCTCAATCCATGGGATAACTTCAATCTATACTATAATAAAAAAAACCTTTTTCTTTAAGTATTTTCCTGGTGTAAATTACCAATTATAGATCGTTTGTATAAACAGACTGATAAAGCATGTAGAAATTGTCTTGTCTGAGAGCAACATTTATAAAATGGTTAACTATCAACTATCCACTATCAACTATCAACTATCAACTATCAACTATCCACTATAATCTATCTGTATCATAGTCTAATTGAATCTCGCATCTAGGAGGAGAAATGGCATAATTACAAGTATAGGTAGATAGACATTCTTGTTGTTGGTTAAACACCCTTAGATTATATTCATATTCTCTTACAACTGTACCAAATTGATTGACAAAACTATAGCGATTGAGATAATTTAGTAAAGACCAAAGTTGACGATTGACAATTAAATCTATACGTTTTTCTTGCTGGTAAGCTAACCAGTTAATTATCAATCTTCCTCGAAAAGGGTCGATTTGGTCTCTAGCCCACCAAAGACTGGGAGTGGTTATTTCTGTCTGAGAAATTGTATCGGCGGTAATTATTTCTCGTTCTCTCAATCGGTCAGTTTTTACTAATAATTCCGCTTCTAAGGGAGCGATCGCGCAATAATTTGTTGCTTGGGCAACTTGGATAAATCCTAATTGAGACCAAAAGATAGTGATAAACAGCAAAAATAAATTTGTTGTTTGTTGTTGGTTGTTTGTTGTTTGTTTGTTATTGGTTGTTGGTTGTTGGTTGTTGGTTGTTTGTTTTTGATTATTCATTATTGATCGACAATTATTTATAATAATTGATAACTGTTCATTGTTCATTGTTCATTGTTCATTGTTCATTGTTTACTGCCAAAGGCGGCGACGAGACGGCCCTTGAAGACGTTGGTGACTGTCTAGTAATAGTTGGGGAATAGCTAAATTTTCCGGACAGCGAGGCAAACATTCCCCACAGTTAGTACAGCGGTTTGCTTTGGTTCCAGGAAACCAATGACCGGCATTTTCAAACATTCTATAACGATACTGGCCGTAGTTATTCATGTCATATGCTACTGCTAAATTGCGCAAGCGTAAAACTTCGGGAATGTTAATGTCTTCCGGACAGGGAAGACATTGATAACATTGACTACATGCATCGGTTTTTAATTCCCGTTTTAATTCTCTTTCTAATCTTGCTAAGACTTCAATTTCTTCCTCCGTCAAACTCAGATCTTGGTCCGCCACTGCTAAAGATGGATATAATTCTTCTGGATTAGCCGCACCTAAACTGAGAGTAGTAATCCGATTGTCCCTCAACAAAAAACGGTAGTTTAGTTCTAAAGGAGAAAAAGGTTGACACAACTGTTGCAATTTCTCTGAAGGAGTATAAAGAAGACCTCCTTTATCTGCAGGAGAAATAATAAATACTCCCATATCCTTTTCTCCAGCTAATTCTACCGCCGGTTGATTCCTTTGAAAGAAATAGTAATAGTGGAGATTGACAAAGGAAAATAAATTAGTTTTAATTGCGGCTAGAATTAAATCCAAACTACCGTGAGTTGAGAAACCCAGATGCCGGATTTTTCCCTGTTTCATGGCAGAGGCGATGGCCTTCGTACAACCATCTGGACTCTCCACCCACTCCAAATGTTTCCAAGTATTAATCCCATGTATGGCCACGCAATCGAGATAGTCTAATTGGAGACGCTGGAGAGATTCCTCAATCCAACTAGACATTAGCTTAGAATTGGGAATGGGGGGAAATTTAGTGGTAATGTAGAGTTGTTCCCGGGGTAGGGGCAATCCTGCTTCAAGGGCCAATCCGAGATATTCCTCGCTTTTGCCATAGCCTCTGGCAGTTTCCAAGTGATTGATTCCCAAAGCAACAGCTTTTGCTATAGTTTGGCGGAAATTAGCATCCGAGGCCAAACAGCGCATAGTTCCCAAAGAAAACACGGACAAGACCAGTTCAGTCTTGCCAAACCTTCCATAGCGCATAAGCCAAACAATGAGTAAGAAACGATGGACAATATTCTTGATTTATTAAATTAGAATTAATTTCCATTAATTTCCTCCTCGCTGAATCAAATCCGAGGGACTGAGATTGGAGACAAACTCTTTAAAAGCTTGTCGCTCTTCCTCATCAGCATCTCGATCTACGGGAATAGAAGCATCCGCAACCACTTCCTCCATCACCCAAATGGGGCAATCGGTGCGCAGGGAAATTGCGATCGCGTCACTGGGGCGACAGTCAATTTCTTTTTTGCTTTCCCCTTTACTGAGACACAACACGGCATAGAAAGTATTGTCTTGGAGGGAGTGAATGATGATCCGCTCCAGTTCCATCTCCCAAGTCTCGAAAATATTGACTATCAAGTCGTGAGTGAGGGGACGAGGCTGCTTTTGTTGTTCTAAAGCACCGATAATTGCCTTAGCCTGCTCCTGTCCTATATATATAGGCAGGGCTCGGCGATCGGAGCCATCTTTGAGCAACACTATGGGGCTGCGAGTGATGGCATCTAATGCAATTCCAGCGACTCTCATTTCAATCATCGGCTTCGCCTCTAGAATAAAGTTGGCTAGATTTGGTTTATCTATTTTATTATTACCCCAACCGAGATTGTATCTCTAAGCCAATGCTCATTCTAATGGATAGATTATGGAAACTGCTAGAACTGCGAGGTAGTATCCCTTTATGTTTACTGGATTAATTCAAAGTTTAGGTGACCTTCGACTGCTGGGGCGCGATCGCCTGGCTCTTTCCCTGCCCAGTCAAGATGGAGCAGGGATTTTAGAAGATTTAGCCATTGGCGATAGTGTAGCGGTAGATGGTATTTGTCTGACAGTAGAAGAAATTTTAGCGGACGGTTTTATCGCTACTGCTTCCCCAGAAACGTTGCAGCGCACCACTCTACTTCATACCCAAGCAGCCAGTAGGGTTAATGTAGAAACCTCAATGCGGGTAGGGAGCAAGTTGGGGGGGCATTTCGTCACCGGTCACGTGGACGGAGTAGGTTGTTTGATGGAGTCCTACGAGACGGAAAAAGCTTGGGAAATGCGTTTTGGGGTTCCTTCTAACCTGGGGGAGCAATGGCAAAGTAATATTGCCCCCTATTTAGTTCCCAAAGGCAGTATTGCTGTTAATGGCATTAGTCTCACCGTAGCAGATTGCGACCCGGAGGGCAACTGGTTCAAAGCTGCGGTTATTCCTCATACTTATCAGGAAACTAATCTTTGTTATTTGGCCATTGGCAATTTGGTTAATATTGAAAGCGATATATTGGGTAAATATGTGGCTAAATTATTGAATCATCGTTTGGGGGTCAGCACTACACAAAATGATATTAGTGTTTCTTTTCTCTCCGAACATGGATATCTTTAACTGGTTGATACTAAGTTGCTTTATCTAGAATTGCTAAATTTCCAGTAAATATCAGTCGTGGCACAGGCATCTTGCCTGTGACTCCATCTGCGGTTAATATGAAATCTGAAAATATTTGCTCCCTTATGGGGGCTATCCCCCTAAATCCCCCTTATCAAAGGGGGACTTTCCAGGCTCCCCTCTTTTGAAGGGGCAGGGCTGTTTCATTTTAATTTTTTGCGCACTCTTTGCGGATCCCTGAGGTATCGCCAAGCCTTTTGATTGGCAATATTTTCACCCCTTTTTTCCTATTAAAATACTAAATCAGAGAAAAAAATCCGCGCACTCTTCGCGGATATCTTCGAGATCGCAAGCTACAAAACACTTTCAAAACCTCAGAAAAAATTTTGATAGCGAGAATGAAACAGCCCTGCTTTTGAAGGGGGGCTTTCCAGGCTCCCCCCTTTTGAAGGGGGGCTGGGGGGGATCCAACCGTAAAGCATTTGCAAATAACTTATAAATACTATCTTATCCTATGAACATGCAACTACAGCAAAAACCCCAAATTAATCTTAGAAATCTTTACGAACAAGACTATTATCTCTGGTTAACAACCACAGCCGAAATATTAAAATCCAATAACTTATCCCAGCTAGATATACCCAATCTAATTGAAGAAATTAAAGACATGGGCAGAAGTGAAAAAAATGCTTTAGAGAGCAACTTGTGTATTATTATAATGCACTTACTCAAATACAAATACCAACCAGAGAAAAGAACCAATAGCTGGCGCTACACTATTAGAGAACATCGGCGCAGAATTAGAAAAGCCTTTCGCAATAGTCCCAGTTTGAAGCCATATTTCCATCAAGTATTTGCTGAATGCTATGAAGATGCTAGAAAATTAGCTGCTGATGAAACTGGTTTACCCCTCAACACTTTCCATCACGAACCAATTTTTACCCCAGAACAAATATTAGATCCAGAATATTTACCATCTTAAAAAAAAGATATTATTGCATCGTAGGTTGGGTTGAGGTCACGAAACCCTTCGACTACGCGGCCCCTGAGCGCTCGCCCTGAGCGCTCGCCCAGAGGGTCGTCGAAGGGAAGTCGAAGGGTAGCCGAAGGGCAGGGCAAGCCCAACAGCACGAAGTATTGAATATTCTCAGTTTCTAAATTACCCATGATTTTCTGTTTAATAAAGGAAACTTTTACGATTATCAATATATATAGCAATGAGCAATGAACAATTAACAATGAACAATTAAGAGGTTGATAATAAAAATGCCCATGCACGCTTTGTACAAAGGTGATGCAGCAGATGCAGCACTTTTGTCTAAAAAATGTAGCATGTAACTACACCTGCGCGAAGCGCTATAGTAAAAAATTATTTTGGTCAACCTTTTAAACTAACCCTAGGGCTTAGAAACCGGAGTTTCTTCGATAAATCTAGGTAGGGAACCTAAAATAATGGTAGAAACCCGGTTTCTTGGCTGAAATCCATTAATATTATCAACAATCACTTCCTGGAACATTACTCACCATAGCCTTGCATATAATCTCGATTAGTAGATAGGTCTCCCGGTCCTTCTCCCGCGCCAATAGAAGATTGAGCAACTTCAAAAAAGGATTGAGTAGTAGTTTCAATTTCTTCAGTGTTTTTTTTCAGTTGTTTTTCACCCAGAAACTGGACAAAGTCTAAAACTTGCTGTTGTTTTTCTGTTGTCAATATTTCTACAGCTTCTAAGATTTGCTTGGATAAGGAAGACATAGAAACTAAAACCTCAAGCTACTTATTTATAATACTACATTAAAGGAGATTTTGCCCAAGATAATGTCTCCAAACGTTAATTATTAGTGAATACTCTGTGGGATAGCCCTCTGGGCTGTCCCCTCCAGATGACCCATATTTTTTCTAAAAGCATAGCATTAGAAATCTAACTTTGATCGTAGTGATAGCGACAAGCCAAAATCCTAATTTTGTTATCTAATACATCGTAAATCAGACGGTGTTCCTTGTCTATGCGTCGCGACCAACAACCAGCTAGCTGATGCTTCAATTTCTCAGGCTGTCCAATACCTTGAAATGGGTCGCGCTGAACAGCTCGAATCAACTTAATAATTCGTAAGGCTACCTTGCGGTCGCGCTCAATCCACCAGGCAAAATCTTCAAACGCTGTTGGGTCAAATTCCAAAGGTTTCACAAACTTTTTCCAATGAAATTCCAGTTGTACGCTTCCTTGCTTCTAGTATACGCTCTAGCATGATTTTACTACTCGTTAGATACTTTGTTTCCCGTTCCGAGGCAATTTCACGCCATAGTTCAATAGGAACTACTACCGCTACGGGTTCTCCCTCTGGGTTAGAGATATATTGAATATTCTCAGTTTCTAAATTACCCATGATGTTCTGTTTAATCAAGGAAACTTTTCCGATTATCAATATATAATAAAAAAGTATTTTTGTCAACCTTTGAGACGAACCCCTGGGGTTTATTCCGGGTTTCTTCCATAAATCTAGGTAAAGAATAAAATATTGGAAAAAAAATCCAAAAAAGACTTGACAAAGGAGTTTTTTGGATTTACCTTAAAACTATAGCGATAAAGTAATAGTCATGAGCCAGAACCAAGGGGCCCAAACCGCAGTTCGACGACCCTCTCTGCAAGTGGTGCAAACTGACGGTGTGATAATAATGGCTATAACCATTATATACCAAGCTTTTCAGCATGACAGAGAGAGGAAAAATTTTGCTGTTTTCTCTGTAGTAAATGGAGTCAGAGAAACTCTATATATTTATCCAATTATTACTCTACTATCATAAGCAGATTTGGTATTACAACTGTCAACTATCCACTATCCACTATCCACTATTCTTTCCATTTTTTTAAAATCTCGCTCCACTTCGGCACAGAGGGAACGATTGTGAGGAGCTGTTTTAACTGCTTTCTTTAAATATATTTTAGCTTTATCTAGTTGTTTTTCATGTAATAATTGTTTGCCTCGCAATTGATAGACGATCGCCAACCACTGACGCACCTCCGCATCTTCTGTCAACCGCTGGGCCAAACCTTCTAAAAGGGCGATCGCCCTGGGAAATCTTCGTTCTTTTAATAACTGTTGTAATTGTTCGTAAGCATTCCACTTCAACTTTTGCTCGTAGGGATCCTGAGAAGAAGTCTTTTGGGCTGGTTCTTGAGTTACCTTGATAACTTTGCGAAGCCCAGATACTTCCCTCCAATTTTCCAGTCTAACTTGAATAGAATTATTACTTTCAAAAGCATCTAAAAGGGACTTATAAGCCTCCGTCACCTGAATAAAGTGAGCAGCGGCTTTTTGGTTTCCCGGATTGACATCGGGATGGTATTCTCGAGCTAGACGGCGATAGGAGGCTTTGACATCCTCTAGTTTCGCAGAAGAATTCAAACCCAACAAGCGATAGCAATTAACTAGATTCATCTTATCAACCAGCAATTATCAATTAGCTCCCCTCTTAAATTGGATCCCCCCTCGCTCCCCCCTTCAATAAGAAGGGCTGGGCTGACTGCAGGGTCTTAAGATCTTGCTCCCCCCTTTGATAAGCAGGGCTGTTTCATTCTCGGTATCAAAATTTTTTTTGAGGTTCTGAAACAGGCTTTGGGCCTTGGGCTCTTCATTTTTTTTGACATCATTTGGTATTTTAATATGAAATCAAGGGTTAAATTACCTGTATGAAAAGCTTAGGGTGATCGGGAAACACTAAAATGATACGATCCAAATAAAACGCGATCCGGAAAGGATCCGCAAAGAGTGCGCCAATAGTGTAAAATAAGAGCGATCTCGAAGAGATACGCTTCGCGGCGCGCTATCAAAAAGAAAATTTTTTAATATGAATAGCTTAATTGAAGCCCTCAAAAAAGTCAAGGAATTTCGCCAAGGAAAAGGAAAACGACATCCATTATGGATAGTTTTATTAATTATCATCTTGGGAATCATGCAAGGATATACTGGATATAGAGCGTTAGGAGATTTTTCTAAATCAAATCAAAGATTATTATCGACAACCTTAAGTATTATTCCCCAAAGAGTTCCTTCTTACTCAACGATTCGTCGAGTAATACTTGGAGTAGGTTGGTCAAATTTATTACAAATTTTTAATGAGTGGGCCATTGAGTTACTTCCTAAAAATTATTTGAGAAATTGGATAGCCATCGATGGAAAAAGTTTAAGAAGTACTATTAATAACTACAGCAGGAAATATCAAAATTTTGTAGTAGTTACATAGTTTCATTTTTTAGTCAAGAGTTCGGGCTAGTTTTAAATGTGAATCGGTTTGAAAATAAAAAAAGCTCAGAAATTCACCAAGTCCAAGACGCTGTAAGGACTTGCCCCATTAATAATCAAGTATTTACCATGGATGCTCTTCACTGTCAAAAAAGAACAACTCAAGATATTAGAGAGTCAAATAATCATTATTTGATTGCTGTGAAAAAGAATAAAAAAAAACTTTTTCAATCTCTAGAATCTGTCAGCAATAATCAAACACCAATCACAGTTGCTCGAAGTTTTGATAAAAGTCATGGACGACAAATTGAACGCATTACTTCTGTTTTCAATCCTCCCAATTATCTTTCTTTGGATTGGTGTCAGGTTAAAAGTTTTATTAAAGTAGTAAGACAAGGAAAAAGAGGAAATGCTTCTTACAAGCACATCGCTTATTATATCAGTAGTTTATCAGAAACAGCTCAAGTATTTGCTCGGAAAATTCAAGGGCATTGGGGAATTGAAAATAAATTGCATTGGATTAAAGATGTGATTTTCAAAGAAGATAATTGTTCTTTTAATAACAATCAAGCTGTTACTAACTTTTCTATCCTCAACACAATAGCTTTGAATCTCCTCAGAAACATGGGCGGAGTACGATTACAGAAGCCCAAAGATGGTTGAGTAATAAGTGGCCTAAACTCTGGGTTTTGTTAGAATGAAACAGCCCTGCCCCTTATCAAGGGGGGAGCAAAGTCCCCCTTTGACAAGGGGGATTTAGGGGGTAGGTTTGTAGCAAACATTTTCGTATTTTATATAAGAATAAAACGTTTAAATTCGCCTTGGATCATATTCTCCCGCAAGTCCCTGTTTCGTTAATGCGCATAATAATACATTTCTTTTCCGGATATTGGGAACGAGATTGTAATAGTGCTAGATTTTTATCTTCATCGATAAAATAATCGCCACTATCAGGTTCGATAATAATAAACCAATCGTAATAGTCTTGAATCAATTCTGGTTGTACTCGGTCGAACACTTCTCGACAACGCTGATAAAATATTGCGTCTTCGGCTTTGATTCTGGCGAGTTCTTCAGGAGAAAGTTGTTTTTCAGGAAAAACCCTTCCTCGACCTACAAGTCTATGGGAAGATAATTGTGTCATTTTGTTGTTGGTTGTTGGTTGTTGGTTGTTGGTTGTTGGTTGTTGGTTGTTTGTTGTTTGTTGTTTATGAATTTTGGCGGCTGTTTTCAATCATAGTATTCATTCAATCATAGTTTGTTGTTGGTTGTTTATGAATTTTGGCAGCTGTTTTCAATCATAGTAGCAACTGTAGGTTGGGTTGAGGTACGAAACCCAACAGCCCTATTTGAGGGTATTAATGCCAATTATACCAATATAATATTAAGAATCAGACGTTGTATTATTAAGAGATGATATTATTTCACACAGAGAGGTTCGAGAGTATACAATAATGATATCTTAGCTAAAACCAAAAATCTATTTTTTATCCTAAAGTCAAAACTCCCATAGGAAAATCTACAACCAAACGCTTCCTTCTCAACCAAAAAACACCTAAGAGAATATTGGCTAGTTTATTTCCTCCTAACACGTCAATCGTAAACTCTTCTTCCTCAATAACCACCTTTCCCTCGTATAAATTAAACCTTTCTTCTCCCCTTGCAGTTTGCATATCTCTGGTATAATTATAACTCCTCCACCCTAAACTCTCAGCATCTTGATTATCAATTGCCAACCAACCAGTAAACCCAGTATCTAACAGTGCCATTACAGGAATAACATCTCCATCAGCAGACAATAACCCAATTTCAAAAAACAACTCTCCTCTACTATTAAATTCGCCTTGAATCATATTCTCCCGCAAGTCCCTGTTTCGTTAATGCGCATAATAATACATTTTTTTTCCAGATATTTGGAACGAGATTTTGACAGTGCTACCTTTTCATCCTCATCGATAAAATAATCGCCACTGTCAGGTTCGATAATAATAAACCAATCGTAATGGTCTTGAATCAATTCTGGTTGTACTCGGTCGAACACTTCTCGACAACGCTGATAAAATATTGCGTCTTCAGCTTTGATTCTGGCGAGTTCTTCAGGAGAAAGTTGTTTTTCAGGAAAAACCCTTCCTCGACCTACAAGTCTACGGTCAGATAATTGTGTCATTTTGTTGTTGGTTGTTGGTTGTTGGTTGTTGGTTGTTGGTTGTTGGTTGTTTGTTGTTGGTTGTTGGTTGTTGGTTGTTTGTTGTTTGTTGTTTGTTGTTGGTTGTTGGTTGTTTGTTGTTTGTTGCCTGCACTGAGCTACGCGAGAGTGTTTGTTGTTTGTTGTTTATGAATTTGGGCGGCTGTTTTCAATCATAGTATTCATTCAATCATAGTTTGTTGTTTGTTCCTTGCAAAAAGTTTCTATTTTCCGTTACAACGAAGGAGATAATCTAAAACTCGCTCGAACCTCTCCATTGCAGCATAAGTAGAAACGTGTTTATCCGTCAGTTTGGGTAATAACTCCCCGGTGAGGCGCTCCATATTATGAGAAATACCCTTTTGACTGTCAATCACCGCATGTTGATGGTCCACTAAAATAGATATTTGACGCACAACTTTCTCAATTAATATTTCCATTCGCTCCACTCGGCGATCGAGAGAATCCATTCTTTCGGAAAGTTTATCCATTCTCTGAGAAAGGAGCATTTCTGGGGAAGGAACTGAGGGATAATCAGCTTCGATCTTATCTTCTGAGGGATTTGGTAGGGAATCGGTCATGGCAGTTAAATAATTCTTCTTCTTATATAATAAAAGGTGGGCATTGCCCACCCTACCATTTTAATGACCGTTGTTGCCGGGATTGCTGGCCAACACCCTTGGAGTCAGTTTATCGGGGACTTCCTTGAGATGGTCGTATTCCCAGTGGAAAAAGCCTACTCCCATAGTGAGCGATCGCAGTTCCACGATAAAATCCTGCATTTCTGCTTGGGGTAAATAAGCGCTCACTTCATCCCAGTTATTATCCCAGTTCTCCAAACCTTCATAACCGAGAATTTGGCCTCGCCGTCCGCTCACCAATTGCAGCACCTTAGAAGTAAATTCATTGGGAGCCACTACTTTAATGGAAAGAACGGGTTCCAGCAAAGTAGGCTTGCAGTCCGGCATTCCTTTAGTCATGGCAATGCGAGCTGCTTGTTTAAAGGCTTGCTCGGAACTATCTACAGAGTGATAGGAACCATCTTTGAGGGTCACATCCACATCCACCACCGGGAAGCCTAAAGGACCGTGAGTCAGATATTCCCGCACTCCCATTTCTACCCCGGGAATGTACTGTTTCGGCACTACACCCCCCACAATAGTTTGGTGGAAATGGAAGCCTTCCCCCCGATCTAAAGGTTTAATATCCAGATGAACGTCCCCAAATGCACCGTGACCTCCCGTTTGGTGCTTGTAGCGACCGCGAACCGTAGTAGGTTTGCGAATGGTTTCTTTATAGGGTACTCGGGGGGAACGGGTGGACATGGATAAGTTGTACTTGCGCTGTAACCGATCTAAAGCCACTCGGAGGTGAATTTCCCCCTGTCCCCAAAGAATCACCTCGTGGGTGTCCCCGTGTTGTTCCCAATACAATCCCGGGTCTTCTTCTATCAATTTGTTCAAAGCGCCACTCAGTTTCACTTCATCCTGGCGTTTTTCCGGAGCGATGGCCAGAGCGTAGACCGGTTCCAGTCGTTTTGCTTTGGGCAGTTCCAGCAATTTGTTGTTGCCAACGCTGGCAGTATCGCCAGTGCAAATCCCTTCCAAACGAGCAACAGCCACAATTTCTCCTACTGCTGCACTGCTTATATGCTCTTGTTGCTGACCCATGAGGCGATAAATACCCCCGGCACGAACTCCATTGAGTACCGCCCCCTCCTTCAATTCACCTTGCCAAACCCGCACCAAAGAGAGTCGTCCTCCTTGGGGAGTAAAATAGGTTTTCAGCACTTGCACCAGAGTATCCCCGTCTGTTTCTGCTTCCAGTCCTCGACGTTCCGCAGTAACAGTGGGTGAATTCGTTTCCTTCACCACAGCATCCAACAGAGGACGAACCCCATAGTCTTGCTCACTAATACCCAAGAAGACTGGCACTATTAAATCCGCACTTAAATCTTGTTTTAAGTCTTGGAGAATTTCTTCTTCAGAAGGGTCTATTTCTTCCAGCAGTTCTTCTAAAAGATGATCGTCAAAATCAGCCAAAATTTCCAGCATGTCATTTCGCGCCGCTTTTTCCTCCTCCTTCAGCTCTTCGGGAAGGGGGATGGGATCTGCCGGGCTGCCGAGATGGTAATGATAGGCTTGTTCTGTCACCAAGTCAATGTAGCCCACTAAATCGGAGCCTTGACGAATGGGATATTGTTGCGGCACTAAAGGACGGCTGGAAACCTCTTTCAGGGCCTGCAGCACCTCCATAAACCCATCCTTGGAGCGGTCCATTTTATTGATAAACACCAGATGGGGAATTTCCCAATCGTCCAGAAATTTAAACAGGGGAGCCAGGGTTAAAACTCGGTCTATAACCGGTTCGCAAACCACTATAGCCGCCCCTGCACCTACCAAACCATTGTAGGTTTCCTGAGCGAACTCAATGGAACCAGGACAGTCCAGGAAAGTAAAGTTAATATCTTGGTACTGAGCGCTGGCGGCGGATACTTCTACACTCATGTGGCGTTCCCGTGCCTCAGTAGAACTATCGGCAACCGAGTTTCCTTCTTTAACGCTACCTTTACGAGTAATGGCTCCTGAAATGAATAATAAGCTTTCCAATAAAGTGGTTTTGCCGCTGGAATAAGGACCGACAATAGCCACATTACGGATGTTCGATTTGCTAAATTTATTCACGATGTACCCTCAAATCTCCAAAAATTTTTATTTGCAGTTGATATAGCGCTACGCTTATAGTCAAAATTCACAATTCAAAATTCAAAATTTTTGAATTTATGAATGTCTCCGCAAAAAATACCAGAAACTAGACTCGCCTTATTCCTCTTGGTTTTTAGCTTGTTGTCAATTTTAAGATTCGGTCGAGTTGGTAGAGACGTTCGGCCCGAACGTCTCTAGAGTTGATACAGCAACCGTCTTTTTGGATTGCTATGGTATTAACTGCGTTCCCAACTATTGTTTGCGTGCAATTGGTTAGGAGGGGTCGGAAAAAAAGGGAAAGGCTCTGACGTTGAATCCCTATTAGGATTTTTGAGAGCTGTTTCTAAGTTAATTTCTAATAGGAATTGGCATGGTGGCCAAGGTTTAGCACCTTTTTCTCTGCCCCATCAGTGTTACTCCCGTTTGAATTTACATGTTATTTTCAGAGCCTAACTCTTTTTGACCTGGAAAACGAGAATTCGCAATCTCTTGTAAACTAAATTTCTTTTTTTTAAAAGAAAAATAAATAATTATTAATGAGGAATAACTTTTATGAAGTTAAATAACATTTATTCATTTAATCCTCGTCAAAATATAACATCTGGGCTGACACAAACAGTTATTTTACCCCTGCTGCTTGCCATGCCTATACTTGAAATAAAGCAGATCGCCTCAGCCCAATCTTTACCCCCAGTTCTTACCCCTACCACTCCCTTAGCCATTGAGAAAGTGGAGGAAGGATTGAGGTTGGTGCAGTTGGGAGATTTGAAGGGGGCGGTGCGCCCTCAATCCCAAATATCCCGAAGCCAACTACCAACTGGGTCAAATATTCTTATACCAAGGCAGCGATGGAGCAGCCTTAGATAAGTTTCGCCGAGCAGCAGAGGTAAATCCTAACTATGCCGATGCCTATTATGCTGCTGGCTTTATCTTAGTGAAGTACAATCGTTATAGAGATGCCCAGCCAATTTTAGAATATGCCCAACATCTCTGTCAGCACCCCGCGCCCTCAGCGGCGGGGCTTCGTGCCCTAAAGCCAAAGCTAGCTGACCAGTCTAAGTTCTCTTCATGGGGACTACGTTATCGGCAAGTGTTAAAGTTCCTACCCTGGAATGCGTGCCAGTCCCAGGCTCTAGAACCGAGTCGTTAAACAGCTCTAGTCCGGGTAAGGCAGTGCGGCTTGGATAGTACCGACCGATAACTTTGACGAGGCCAACTTTACCCCAGAAATGGGAGTTTATGGGGGACGATAAAGTCTCCCTCCCCTGACGGGGAAGGCTAATAAATTAGCCGTGTCAACTTCATCCGCTCCTTAAAACGTCGCGGTTGACCTTTGCCCGAGAAGTATCATGACAGTCAAGGGCAGAAAGAATGGGCAGCCAAGACCCAGCAGTTGCTCGAAAGCCTTAAACGGAAAGAGGCGAGTAGTAGAAACCAACAACCAACAACTAACAACTAACAACTAATAAACCATTGACAAAAATACATCAACTTGCTAGAATAAAAATAGATAATACAATTGTGGTTTGCCTAAATGAAGGTTAGAAAGAGATTTTTTGGTCGAACAATTACAACCCAAACGGCTGCAATCGCCCATCTCTGGGTTGGCTGATGTCTAAACAGGAGCCTTGCGAGACTATCGGCCATTGTTCGGCTACTATCTTTACGGCAACCAGGAAATCCAAAATCTCCCTACTGGTGCTTGTTTTGCCACTTCTACTAAGAGCCAATTTTAGGCAATACTACGATTGTTTTCCAGGGAAAAAACGAAATATTAAGTCTATCTATTCTTAAGTCGCTTTTTAAGCCCAGAATATAGATAAAATGCAGAGAGTTAGGGTAAGTAATAACAAATCTAGGAAAAAATATGAACCACGAACGGTCAATATTTTCCCCCAGTGATTTCACCGTAACACCAATTATAGAAGATTGATAGCAGTTAGCCCTGGCGACTTTACAAAGATTTAAGAATTGAAATAACCCACTTTCCGCACTTCGTTTCATAGCAGTTAATGCTACAATTAGAACAAAGTAATATATTTTAAGTCGTAAATCTTACATTAATAAATGAGCAGTATCCCCGTTTAATTTCAATTCCCATTTCTCCCTATAACGCACCAGTTGAACTAAACAGCACAACCCAGCATTAATAGTGGCATTTTCCTCTATCAATCCCCAAGCGGTTCCTTCCACCGATGCAGCGTGACCCACTAGAAGGATATCCGAACTATACTCAGCCACCAGCTTTTTTGCTGTTTCTGCTGTCCGTTGCAGCATCATTTCCTCTGTTTCTGGATATTGAGGAAGGACTGAAGAAGTGTAACTGCTGTCAATGCTGGGGTATTGGCAGAATAATTCTTTCATTGGTTGAGTTTCCGGCATTTCTGTCATCCAATCTCGATTTAGCCATTCGCTCAGTCCTGCTTCTAGTTTAAGGGGTAAATTAAGCGCGAGGGCTACTTCGTTGGCTGTTTGGATGGTACGGAGGAACGGAGAGCAGAAGATCTGGGCAATCTTAGTAGATTTGAGCCTTGCTGCTAGTTGTTGCGCTTGTATTAATCCATCCTCGGAAAGAGGGGGATCGTAGCGACGTTCTGCTGTATCGAACCATGCTGGATTAACGAAGTCCAGGCGGTTTCCATGTCTTGCAATCCAAACTGTTTGGGCCATAATTGAGCGATTGGGCGATAATCTCGGACATTCGGTTAATTCCCCCGGAGGCAAAGGCGAGAATTATCGGACTTTACAAAAATTTACAATAAAAGTGTATAATTGTTAAGAAGGATATATGGGACATATACCACCCAAATTACCGGAGAGTAAAGGAAGATGATGCCTAGAAGCGTCAAAATCCAGCCACCGTTTTTTTTCATCTGTGGTATAAGAAACAAACCTTATCAGCGATAAGAAATTCTAATTATCCAGAATCTCTCATTGTACCTTGATCGCTTATTGGGCTGATAGGCTTTAATACTTTCACTTCATTGTTCCAAGACTGAAAACTATGAAAACTACAAACTACACGGATACAGTTCGCACTTACTTACGGGAAATCGGTCGTGTACCTCTTCTCACTCACGAAGAAGAAATCCTCTACTCCAAGCGGGTCCAGAGGGCGATCGCCCTGGAAAATATTAGAGATTCTCTTTGGGAAAAACTGGAGAAAGAACCAAGCTTATCTCAGTGGGCGCAAACAGCGGGACTGTCAAAAGAACAACTCAGGAAGGAACTAGCCTCTGGGGAAGCAGCGAAGCAGAAAATGGTGGAAGCTAATTTACGCTTGGTGGTTTCCATCGCCAAAAAATATCTCAAGCGCAATATGGACTTGTTAGATTTAATTCAGGAAGGAACTATTGGCATGCAGCGGGGAGTTGAGAAGTTCGACCCCACTAAAGGCTATCGCTTCTCTACCTACGCTTACTGGTGGATTCGCCAAGCTATTACTCGAGCCATTGCTGAGAAAAGCCGTACCATTCGCCTTCCCATCCATATTACAGAAAAATTAAACAAAATTAAAAAGGCACAGCGGAAGCTAGCTCAAGAAAACGGTCGCACGGCTAGTATTGCAGAACTAGCTCGAGAGTTACAATTAACTCCCAAGCAGGTGAGAGAATATTTAGAGCGATCGCGCCAACCTCTCTCCTTAGATCTGCGAGTTGGGGACAATAACGATACAGAATTAGGAGAATTATTAGAAGATACCGGACCCTCCCCAGAAGATTACGCTACTCATTCTTCCTTGCAGTTTGATTTGGCTAAAATCATGTCAGATTTAACCGAACAGCAAAAAGAAGTCTTGGCATTGAGATACGGACTGAAAGATGGCAAACCTATGACTTTATCGAAAATAGGCGATTGCTTGGAAATTAGTCGCGAACGAGTGAGGCAAATCGAACGAGAAGCTCTCTCGAAACTGCGCCAGCGAAAAGATGCTGTCCGGGAATATCTCGCTAGTTAGGTTGCAGCAGTTCTTGATCTAGCTTGCAGAACGAAACCGCTTGCCCCGAACTGCAGTGACAGGCGCTGGACTGAGGGTCGCCGAAGTCCAGGAACTCTCTCTAGTGGGCTGAGTGCTGGCTAATATAGCACTACGCATTTAGGTATTGTCATTAATAAAGCCTGAAACCTAGTCATAGCCTTTTTTTGAATTTTGAATTTTCAGGAAAGAATTGCGCGTAGCGCTATATTTATAAACAAGGTTGGGAGAATGCTATAATCATGGTTCGGCTAGGCCCACTGCCCCTTCCAATGCATAATTGTTAGATTGGCAGCCATATAGATAGGAAAAAATATACTAGTTGATTTTTTTAGCAGCAGTTATAGCAACAGCAAACCTAGGAGGTACAAAGTGACCAACGAATCAAATCGTTCTCAAGGCTATTTTGGTGAAGGAGAGTCGGGAAACGGACTGTGGCAATATGTCCAATCCTTAAGCCAGGATACAATTTCTCAAATGTCTAAGCCCCAATCTTCTGAAGTCTTCCAAGTAATGGAACGTAACATTATTGGTTTATTGGGAAATCTCCCTCCAGAGCATTTTGGTGTTTCCGTCAGTACTAGTCGAGAACATCTCGGACGTTTGTTAGCTTCAGCCATGATGAGCGGTTATTTTTTGCGCAATGCAGAACAGCGGATGAACTTTGAAAACACTTTGCAAGGTTCGATTCAGGGTAATTATGAAGAAGATTGAGAATTAAATTTTCCTAGGCTGGTTGAATTTTGAATTCCACCGTCCGGAGCTATGAACTCTATGCTAATAGCCTAAGGGAGTATTGCTGGGAGGTAGTTTCTTGGTTGCAGTTGCAGTTACTTCTGCCTCCTGATGGATATAGGGAACTGGTTCGAGAAAAATGTTTTTCGTTGGAGTTAGAGGTGTTAAACCAGTTTCCTCCTTTTCCGCCTGGTTAGCGATTTGATTTTTGAGGATTTCATTAGTTGCGGTTAACTCCCGCTCTTCTTGCAGCAAAGTATTTAATTGTTTATATTCTTTGCTCCATTCAGTTTCTACGTGTTCTTTCCAGGAATAAACCGTTACTGTTGCGCCAACGGCTAAGAAGAGTAGGAGTGAAGTACTTTTTTGCAACAGGACCAGCGATCGCAACCAAAGAGGAATACCTTTTCTTGCTATAGGTAGCTTTTCTACTTTGTTGGCAGGTGACTTGGATCTGCTTTTGCTTGGCCAACGTTTAACTGAAACGGGTTTTCTGGCGGGATCTGGAAGAGGGGATCTCCTCATAGGTGCTGGGCCGCCCGAGCGGGGTTGGGTTTGGGGAGACATGGATAACCTCTCAGTGGCAATAATTGTAGCCGCATTATAACTATTCTTTCTCCAAATGCAGCAATATTCGTTCTATTTTAAAAGGTGGACTTGCTTGGGGAGATTACAATTTTGGGCGTGGAACTGCGCAGTTACGTTTTTATAGATAACTTGCAGCCTCAACATGCTGCCTATATCGGAACAGTAGCCATCGGATTTTTACCTTTACCGGGAGATACTTCTTTGTGGGTTGAAATCTCCCCTGGAATTGAAATTAACCGCATTACCGATGTGGCTCTCAAATCTACTTTTGTTCGTCCGGGAGTATTATTTGTAGAAAGACTTTACGGTCTGCTGGAAATTCATTCACCTCGTCAAGGAGACACTAGGACAGCGGGAAATGCAATTTTGGATGCCTTAGGAGCCAACAGGAATGACTGTCTCAAACCAAAAGTTGTTTCCAGTCAAATTATCCGCAACCTAGATGCTCACCAAGTACAATTAATCAATCGCACTCGCCGGGGACAAATGATTTTAGCGGGGGAGACTCTCTATGTTTTAGAGGTGCAACCTGCTGCTTATGCTGCTTTAGCTGCCAATGAGGCGGAAAAGGCTGCTTCGATTAATATTCTCCAAGTTCAGGCGGTGGGAAGTTTTGGCAGACTCTATTTAGGGGGAGAGGAACGGGATATTCTTGCTGGTTCTGCTGCTGCTTTGGCTGCCATTGAAAGTCAACCGGGTAGGGAACCTACTACTAAAAAGCAGGAGTAATTATTGTTGGTTGTTTGTTATTTGTTGTTGGTTGTTGGTTATTTGTTGTTGGTTGTTGGTTATTTGTTGTTGGTTATTTGTTGTTGGTTATTTGTGGTTTGGGTTGAAAATAAAATTGTATAGCAGTACGCATCAAGGTTAGGACACTGTTAAAAGCTGAAGTCCATGGTTGGTAAACTATTGCCTATTGCCTATTCCCTAGCGCTACGCGCTATATAACTATCAACTATCCACTATCAACTATCCACTATCAACTGTCAACTACTATAAATAAGGAGTAAACTATAAATGGGTAATCTGTCCCATCTCGATCGCTTAAAAATGGGGGCGGTGCAATGGATTGAATGGCGCAGGGAGAATCCAGACCTGGAACCGGATTTAAGCCATGCTGACCTGAGCGGTGCTAATCTTCGGGGAGCCAGTTTGCAGGGTGTTAATCTGAGAAAAGCCCATCTGGAAGGGACGAAATTAATTGCTGCGGACTTGAGGGGTGCGAGTCTCAATAATGCTAATCTGATAGGAGCGGAAGCGATAGAAGCTAATTTAGCTTCGGCGGAAATAATTGATGGGGATTTGAGAGGGATTAATTTAAAAAGTGCTAATCTAAATCAAGTGAATATTATCGGTTCTAACTTAGCAGGAGCTAATTTGGAATTGGCAAATCTTCACCAAGGGAATGCGATCGCTACTATTTTCAGACAGGCAAATCTTCGGGAAGCAGACTTAAGCGAAGCCAATCTGAGCAGAGCCAATTTGAGCGAGACAGATTTGACTCGTGCTAATCTTATCTTAGCAGATTTAAGTAATAGCAATCTTTACGAAGCAGAATTAATCGGAGCCTATCTTTATCGAGCTAATTTACAAGGAGCTAATTTACAAGGGGCTCATCTGGGTAGTGCTTATTTATTTGCTGCGGATTTAAGCGGTGCAGACCTGCGAGGGGCTGATTTGAGATGGGCTAATTTGAGAGGTGCTTTGTTGGAATCTGCTAATTTGCAAGGAGCGAAATTGATTAATTATTAATTATCGATAGATGTCTCCAAAAACTAGGGGTGCAATCTTGATATACAAGGGTTTCAGAACCAATTCTTACGATGTCTAATGAAAAAATTAGCTTTCACAGATAACCTTTTATCAGTCTGCTCTAACGCTTATTATACTCCATAGTTGATAACAGCTTTTTTTCCTTTCCCTAAAACTATATCGATAGAGTAGGGTGCGGCACTGCCCACCACAAGGTCTAGATAATTCTCCAGCCTTTTCCTAGATCCACGCCTAAGCTATTGCCCTACTCTCTTGCGATAGATTATATAATAACCCAAGTTTTCAATGTCGTATTTAACGCCAAAATTCTACTCCTGTTCCAAACGACGAATCCTTTGTTCGTGGCCTTCTTGTATGTCATCGCTAATCTGGGCATTAGTAATCAATCGTTCTGCAATTAGCGTCAAACCTTGAATTTGTTGCGAGACTTTATCTAGTTCCGACTGACGGCGGAGATCGCTCTCTTGCAATTCCCGCTGACGAGCCAAAAACAAGTTCATCTCTTGCTCCATCTTTTCTTCAAATTGCTGCTGCCGTTCTTAAATCGCTCCTGTCGTTCTTCAA
>JH610801.1 GCA_000252485.1 Prochloron didemni P4-Papua_New_Guinea
GCTCCTGTCGTTCGCTGAATTGCTCTAGTTTTGACTGAAGACGCAAATCACCCTCTTGCAATTCCCGCTGACGAGCCAAAAACAAGTTCATCTCTTGTTCTATCTTTTCTTCAAATTGCTGCTGCCGTTCGCTTAATTTCTCTTGTTGCAGAGTTAACTTTCGCTGAGATTCCTGTTGTTGCCGATTAAATTCTTCTTGTTGCAGACCTGACTTTCGCTGGGATTCCAGTATTTCTGCTACGATCGCCTGCATTTGCTCAAAAGTCATCATTGCTTATTTTTCCTTCTTGCTCTATTTATCTAATTCTACCATCGTTCCAGGCGATTTAGGAATTTTTCTTCCTCATCAGTTTTAAGATTTTGTTACAAAACTCAATCCTAAACACGTTCATAAAGTTGAAATGGAAATGAAGAAATTAGCTTTCACGGATATAGCGCTTCGCCCTGGTGTCTTTAATGCTACATCTTTTATACAAAGATACTGCATCGGCTGGATCACCTTTATATAAAGCGTGCATGGGCATTTTTCCGATCGACCTCTTAATTGTTAATTGTTAATTGTTTATTGGGAATTGCTATAATCTTTCATCAGTCTGCTCTAACGCTTATTATATTCCATAGCTCATGGCTAAGATGCGGCTAACAGGGTTTGCTCGACATTTTGCGGTAACTCAATGGGATAAAAACGATTGGCTGAAAAAGCATAGTCTTCTCCACTCTCGTCAATCACACGAATCAACCCATGAATTTTTGCCTCTTCATCATCCATAGTAGGATACAGTTTTCCAACTTCCAGAGATGCTTCATATCCCTCGTTGTTAAGACACACAGCAAAATGAATAGTTTGTTGTTGTTTGGCTTTTATCATTAATCTAAAAACGGTAGCTTTAGTTTAAATTCTTTCTTGTCGATACCATGAGCGTAGTAACTCAAGTAGCCATCCTATAAATAATCCTAACTCTGAAGTTAATGCAAAAATTATAAAGCCTTTGAACATGTTGAACGATTCTGATATTTCTTGCGTTACTTTAACAATAGCTGAAACGATCCAAGCCACCCATAATGTAAACCATATTATTAGCATTAATCCTACTAATGCTAATGGAAGTATAGTCATGCATACCATCAATATTAATAGCAATTCAACAACTTCAAAAATAAATATTATCATTGCCAAAATAGCTACAAATAATACATATAAAGACTTAAACAAGAGAAAACGAGCTAAATCTAAAAAACTTTCTCGAACCCAAGTTAAAATTCCTAAAAAACTCCAATTTAAAGCTATACAGAAGTACCCAAACAAGAATGGATTACAAAACAGGGATAATATGAATCCTATAGCAATATAGTATAGCAGTACTACTCCTAGTAAATTATATGGTCAATTTGTATTTCTCGAAAGTTTCTTTACAAGTTGAGATTTTGGTCTGTATTCAGGTAGTCCTGGTAAGTACTTCAACCACTCATTGATAGACTGAGGTCTATGTTCTGGTTCTAATGCCATTCCTCGCATAATGGCTTGATTGAGGCGATCGCTTATACTCGAATTTAATTTCTTTGGTTCAATTAAAGGAACATCAAACATCTTCCGATCTAAAGAACCAATAGGAGGTTTACCAGTAACTGCATAATAAAGAGTAGCAGCGAGGGAGTAAACATCTAAATTTGGTTGGGAACTACCTCGACTTAGTTGTTCGTAGGGAGCAAAACTACTATTACCAGCTAGATCGGTTGAATTATTCTTAGTAGTATCAATTTCCTTGGCAATGCCAAAATCAATTAAGAATGCTTTTCCTTCCTTATTGATCATAATGTTGCCGGGATGAACATCTCGATGTACCAATCCTTGTTCGTGCATTAAAGATAAAGCTAGACCAATTTGGCGAATATATCGCAATATTTTGTCTTCTGGTATTCTACCATTAAGTTTGAAGCGCTGACAAAGGAAAGCACCCAGTCTAGAGAAGTAGAGACGCTGATAAAATCCTTTTACTGGAAGATAGGGTGGATAATCGATTTGGGTGCAATTTTTGACGATTTGAAACAAATTTTCTCCGCCAATCAAATCCATGACTAAGCAGAAAGTTTTCTCTTCTTGAAAGGACTCGCGAAAGCCAACAATATGGGAATCAGCAAATTGAGATAGTCTTTTCAGCTTTTCAGCTTCGGCAATTAATTGCCTTTCGTATTTATTAGACTTTTCTGGTGGCAGATGCTGTAGTGTTGTTTTGATGGCCACTAACTCGCAATGGTTCAATTTAAACTCTAGAACTTGGTAGATAATGCCAAAACCGCCTATTCGCAATACTTTTTCGATCTCATATTTACCAGCTTGCAGTTTTTTACCTTTTTGCCATACCATTTACTTAGATTGAATTTATTTTTTCTTTTCTGGATTTAAGATACTCTCAATATATTGGAAAGATACCCAGATAACCGCAATAGAGCCTAGAATCAAGATAATGATATCAATTCCCAGCAATTCCATTAGTTCTGAAGAAGTGAATGCTAGATAGAGCAAATGGCAACTGGACACTATACTGGCCACGGCGAGAGCTAAAAGGATAAATTCTGTCAACTCTAAAAAGTCAATTTCATCAGAACCTTTGGTTTTCAAGTAACGGATAATAGAAATTAAAAGAGTGAATATAGCCCAAATAACTATTTTGATAAAATCCATTTAATTATTAAATTCATCCTAATTATGACTTCTATTTTTTTTATATAAGACAGCAAAAATAGCTCCGAATACTGCTCCAATTACAGCTCCATAAAATTGAGCAATTAACCCGCCTACAAAAGCTCCACCAGAGGCTAGCACTATCATTTGGTCGATTACAGAAATAGAAGAACGAGAAGCTTTTTTAGTTTTAGATGTTTCTTCAGTGGTAACTGGAAGTTTCATCAACTCAAACCATTCTTTTATTGACTGAGGTCTATGTTCTGGTTCTAACGCCATCGCTAGGATTATTGCGTCATTAACGCGATCGCTGATTTGCGGATTAATTTCTTGTGGTGGTTGTAAAGAGATATCGTTAAGGTATCTATCTTGAGCATTAGGAGGAGTTTCACCTGTTAATAATAGGTATAAAGTCGCTCCAAGAGCATAAATATCTGTATATGGGCCTCTTTTTCCAGTGTGAGAATACAATTCCATCGGTGTAAAACCATCGGCAATTTCACCGGAACGAGTTTCCGTCAAATCTTGGTCGAAGGGTCGCGCTAAACTAAAATCAATTAGCACCGCTTTACCTTCAGATTGGTTGTGACGCAGGAGAATATTTTCCGGTCCGATCTTGCGATGCAAAAAACCATTATTATGAACTGTTATCAAAGCGTTGCCAATTTGTTGGATGTATTGTAATGCTTCTTGTTCCAATAAAGTCTGTTGCTGGACGTAGCTAGCCAAGTTAGTTCCAGCTATATATTCCATGACAATACACCAAACTCCATCTTCTGGAAAGATTTCCTCCACTCGAACAATATGAGGATGACTGCATTTAGCTAATTTAAAGGCTTCTTGAATAAAAATTTCCTGCCATCGGTTAAACTCAGAACTAGGCAATATTTCTGAATTAATAAATTCATCGTTGAGAGTTTTAATGGCAAAAGCCTCATCTTGCTTGTTTTTAGCCAGATAGGTAATGCTATTGCCCCCTCTTCCTAACTCCCGCTCAATCCTATATCTACCACGGTTCAATTGTTTTCCTGGTGACCAAACCATTTTGTGTTAATCCACGAGATTATTGGTTCAATTTTAGCGCAATCAATTAAACTTATAACTCCAACCATCAAGGGTTGGAATAGGAAGATGACGAGCGAGACTGAAAACTAACCAATCTTCTAAAGCAGACTGCAAATCTTTACGACATTCTTCCAGGCTAAGACCAGTTGCCAGCAGTCCTTCAAGCTCTGGGATTTCCCCATAATAGGTCCCGTCTTCTAATATCTCATAAATTGCCTTGTCCATGGCAGTATAAATATATTCGGTGAGCATGGGAATTTCTGTAGCTAGGCTTGATTAACTGTTAATTATATCCTATGGA
>JH610802.1 GCA_000252485.1 Prochloron didemni P4-Papua_New_Guinea
GGGCTATCAACATATCTAATCTTGCTCCTCCCTCGCCCCTTGGGAGAGGGAGGCTGGGAGGGAGAGGGCGCCCCTACTCCTTCTCAATAATCCCCCCACCCAACACCAGTTCCCCGTCATACAAAACTGCTGCTTGACCGGGAGTAATGCCAAACTGAGGTTCGGCAAACACCAACTTAACCCTATTCTCACCCAAAGGAATCACATTCACCCCTACCGCACTACTGCGATAGCGCACTTGGACTTCAACCTCAATGGGTGTGGTGGGTTCGGGGATAGAAACCCAGTTCATCCGCCCTACAGTACATTCTCCACCAGCAGCACTGGCGCGATCGCCCACCACTACCCGATTCTTTGCTGCATCCAAACCGATGACATATAAAGGGTGGGGTGCGGCAATACCCAAGCCTTTCCGCTGACCGATAGTATAGTGATGCACCCCCTTATGGCTGCCCAACACCTTACCCTCAGGATCCACAATTTCCCCTTCCTTCTCGCCCAAATACTTATCCAAAAACGCCGCCATAGAGCCGTGGGACTCTACCAAACACAAGTCCTGGCTTTCTGGCTTATCCGCAGTACTCAATTGCCATTGAGCCGCTATTTCCCGGGTCTGAGCTTTAGTTCGTTCTCCCAAAGGAAACAGGGAACCTGCCAGCAAATCTTGAGTTAAGTCGTATAAAAAGTAGGACTGATCTTTATTTCTATCTACGGCTCGCAATAACTGATAGCGATCGCCCTCCTCATGGTATTTAATCCGAGCGTAATGACCCGTAGCGATGCGGTCAACCCCCAATTTTTCCCGGGCATAGGCCAACATGGGACCGAACTTCACGGTGCGATTGCACTGAGAACAAGGTAAGGGAGTAACTCCCGCTTCGTAACCGGAAACCAAATAGTCTACTATGTTGGTTTGGAACAGTTCTCTCGTATCCACAATATGATGGGCAATACCCAGTTGCTCGCAAACTTTGGCCGCGTCCACCATGCCTTCAGAGCAGCATTGTCCTTTACCCTTCATCAACCAAAGAGTAAGACCGATGGCCTCGTATCCTTCCCCGTGGAGAGTGGCCGCAGCAACAGAACTATCCACCCCACCAGACATGCCCACAACAACTTTATTCATGGAAATTGGCTATATTTGACCACTCAATTTTCGCTACAATATTCAAACACATGGTTTTATTCTAGCACGGTCAATAATTTTAACTATGAGCTTATTCCTAGAACGCAGAAATTCCCTCTCCTTGTTCTTACTCAGCGGCTGTTTGCTGTTGTTCTCTGGTACTGCCATTAAAGCGGAAGATATTACTAACACCAGGGAAAGTTTCCCTCCGACTCCTCCACCTATCCCCTCCTTAGATTCTTTACCATCTTCTGGCAGCAATAATAGCAGAATTATCCAATTTTATCCTCCCGGAGAATTGCCTCGCAGTACTCCCCAGCCCCCGCCACCAGTTCCTCAAGAAAACTGGGAACTGCCCCTATCTATTGAGAGAGAACCAAATACCGTTGCACCTCAAGTTTCTAGGGAAGAAAAAGATACTTATCGGGTTGAAGTTCCCGGCGATACTCCCATCATGCTGGCTCAGGTAAAAAGAATCGAACCCACAGCCTTTGTCCGCTCTGGAGAAGGTACGATTCAAGCAGGATTATTTTCAGAAGAAAATAATGCTCGAGAACGGGTAGAAGAATTAGAAGGATATGGCTTAAAAGCTAGAATAATTCAAGTAGAACCGGAAGCTGTTAGTTTCCTTGAAACTGAAGAATTAGTTAGAGATAGAGGATATTATTTAATTATTCCTGCTCAGAAAGAAGAGTTTGGGGTAATTACTAGTCTAGCTACGGACTTGGGTATAGAAGAAAATCAAATAACCACCGGTTTGTTTGATAAGGGTTCTCACGTGGCGATCGGACCTTTTGCTTACCGTCGAGATGCGGAGCTTTGGAACGGTCAGTTGCGCTATTTACAAATGGATGCTCGGGTTTATTTTAACCGCAGATGAACACAGATGAACGCAGATGAATAATCTATTAAATAGACGAGAAGCGATAAATTCAGTAGTTGTAACTGCAGAGCAAATGCTCGCAATTGAGGGGCTAATTTTTGCCGCAGGAATGCCCGTAGCTGCCTTAATGGAAAAGGCAGCAGGATTAGTTGCAACTCGGATTCAACAATTATATCCTCTTGGTTCTACTTCTAAAGTGGGTATTTTAGTGGGTCCAGGTCATAATGGTGGGGATGCTTTAGTAGTAGCCAGAGAACTCCATTTAGCAGGTTTTGAAGTATTGGTTTATTCTCCTTTTTCTAAATTCAAAGAATTAACTGAGCGACATTATCAATATGCTAACAGTTTAGGAATTAATTTTGAGAAAGAAATCAAATTATTATTTGATTGCCATCTAGTTATAGATGGTTTGTTTGGATTTGGCTTAACTCGTCAGATTACTGGCCATCTTGCTGAAGCAATTAATAAAATAAACCAACAAGATATTCCCATAATTAGTATTGATATTCCCTCGGGAGTTCATACAGATACGGGAGAAGTGTTGGGAACTGCTATTCGCGCTACTCATACCCTCTGTTTGGGTTTGTGGAAATTAGCCTTTTTCCAAGATTCAGCCTTAGAATATCTTGGTAAGACAGAATTAATTGATATTGGCATTCCCCTCAAACATATCTTATCCATTATCTCTCCCTCTCATCTTCTCTATGACGACTCGTTGCCTTTGTGTGAGAACCCTATATCCCCCTCAATCCTCACCCAAACTATTGCAAAACAATATTTACCTCTACCCCGTCCTTTAACAACCTATAAATACCAACAAGGAAATTTACTCCTCATTTGCGGTTCCAGTCGTTACAGCGGTGCTGCAATTTTAGCAGGTTTGGGAGGGAGAGCTTCCGGAGTAGGCATGGTTTCTATTGCGGTTCCAGAATCGTTAAAATTATTATTAACCAGTCAATTACCAGAAGCATTAATTATTGGCTGTCCGGAAACAGAAACGGGAGCAATTGCCCATTTACCTGCTCTAGATTTAAATAAATTTGATGTAATAGCTTGTGGTCCTGGTTTGACTCCAGATGCTGTTAATTTAGTCCAATCTATCTTACCTGCTAGCTGTCCTTTAATCTTAGATGCGGATGGTTTAAATATTCTGGCAGTTCGACGACCCTCTCTGCAAGCAGAATTAGGAACTATTGCTAGTTTAGCTCAACGACCAGCGCCCACAATATTGACCCCTCATTTAGGAGAATTTAGGCGCTTGTTTCCCGAAATAGAAAGCCCCAATAAAAATAGAATTGCAGCAGTACAAACAGCAGCAAAAAACAGTGGAGCCATAGTTTTATTTAAAGGAGCGAGAACGGCTATTTCCCAGCCCAACGGCTCTACCTGGCTGATTCCCGAGAGTACAACCGCTCTAGCTAGGGGAGGTAGTGGGGATGTACTGACCGGGTTAATGGGGGGCTTGATGGCTCAGGCAAGGGGCAAGGAGAAGATGTTTGACTGGATTGTGGCGGTGGCTGCTTGGTGGCACGCTCGAGCGGGTATTTTGGCTGCAAGGGAACGGAGCGAGTTGGGAGTAGATCCGGTTACCTTGTGTCAATATTTAGCTGATGTTGTTGTGTCTTGAGAGGATCTCAAAATCCCCCTAAATCCCCCTTATCAAAGGGGGACTTTGAATTAGACATCTCCAAAAAAATTCAACTGTTTCTGACCGCACCCAAGTTGTGAGAATTGTAGGTTGGGTTGAGCGATAGCGAAACCCAACACAACAACTCGTGCTGTTGGGTTTCATTACCTCAACGGAACCTACAAAAAATAAACTGTTTGTAGCTGGGGATGCAATGTTGATATATAGCATTTCTCATAGCTATGAAGTACACAATTTCGGGATTTTAGGGAACAGTGACCCACCCCTAACCCCTCCCAGGAGGGGAATTGAGGTACAGAGAAATAGGTTTTGAAGCAGTCCGCAGGTGTATAGGTGTACCTCATAACCAAGGAACCCTATATAATCTAAGGGTTTGAGAATCTTTTCTGGAGATGTCTATTGTAAAATAAACCATAGAGAAAGAGTAAGAGAGTTCTTTCTCAAACATCAACTCTACTCTTGTTCCAAACGGCGAATCCTTTGTTCATGGTCTTCAGTAATGCGATCTGTAATCTGGGCATTAGTTACTAAACTTTCTGCAATTCTGGTCAAACCTTGAATTTGTTGTGAGGCTTTATCCAGTTCCGACTGACGACGCAAATCGCTCTCTTGCAACTCCCGTTGAGTCGCCAAAAACATGTTTATCTCTTGTTGTACCTTTTCGTGAAACTGCTCATATCGTTGGCTTAATTGCTCGTGCCGTTCGCTTAATTGGTCTAATTTTGACTGAAGGCGCAGATCGCCCTCTTGCAACTCCCGCTGACGAGCCAGAAACAAGTTCATCTCTTGTTCCATCTTTTCTTCAAATTGCTGCTGCCGTTGGCTTAATTCCTCTTGTTGCTGATTAAATTGTTCTTGCCGTTGGCTTAATTGCTCCTGTTGCCGATTAAATTCCTCTTGTCGCAGACCTGTCTGTCGCTGGGTTTCCACTATTTCTGCTATGATTTCCTGCATTTGTTCAAAAGTCATCATGGCCTGTTTTTCCTTTATAATTTCCATTTATAGTTATATCATCGTTTCGGGCGATTAGATTGACCCTTCTACTCTTGTTCCAAACGGCGAATTCTTTCTTCATGGTCTTCAGTAATGCGATCTGTAATCTGGGCATTAGTTACCAAACTTTCTGCAATTCTCGTCAAACCTTGAATTTGTTGTGAGATTTCAGCTCGTTCTTGTGAGGCTTGCGCTAGTTCCGACTGACGACGCAAATCGCTCTCTTGCAACTCCCGCTGAGTCGCCAAAAACATGTTTATCTCTTGTTGTACCTTTTCGTGAAACTGCTCATATCGTTGGCTTAATTGCTCGTGCCGTTCGCTTAATTGGTCTAATTTTGACTGAAGACGCAGATCGCCCTCTTGCAACTCTCGTTGACGAGCCAGAAACAAGTTCATCTCTTGTTCCATCTTTTCTTCAAATTGCTGCTGCCGTTGGCTTAATTCCTCTTGTCGCAGACCTGACTGTCGCTGGGTTTCCAGTATTTCTGCTATGATTGCCTGCATTTGGGAGAAAGTCATCATGGTCTATTTTCCCTTTATAATTTCCATTTATAATCATCTTATCGTTTCGAGCGATTAGATTGACCCTTCTACGGGTGTGGTCAAAACCAGTTGGTAAAGGATCTAGTTTTTTCAGAATATTTTAACTGCAGCCCGTCAGGGCACTATTGATACTGCTTTTGAGCTGAGTTCCTGATGCTGTGGTGGGCAATGCCCACCCTACTAAAAAAACTCTCTTCGACTACTTTTGAACACACCCCCCTTCTACTCCTGTTCCAAACGGCGAATCCTTTCCTCGTGGTCTTCAGTAATGCGATCAGTAATCTGGGCATTAGTAATCAATCGTTCTGCAATTAGGGTCAAACCTTGAATTTGTTGCGAGATTTCAGCTCGTTCTTGTGAGGCTTGCTGTAGTTCGGACTGGCGACGCAAATCACTCTCTTGCAACTCCCGCTGAATCGCCAAAAAACATGTTCATCTCTTGTTCTACCTTTTCATGAAACTGCTCTTGCCGTTCACTTAATTGCTCTAGTTTTGACTGAAGACGCAGATCGCCCTCTTGCAATTCCCGCTGACGAGCTAGAAACAAGTTCATCTCTTGTTCCATCTTTTCTTCAAATTGCTGCTGCCGTTGGCTTAATTTTTCTTGTTGCTGATTAAATTGTTCTTGCCGTTGGCTTAATTGCTCCTGTTGCCGATTAAATTCCTCTTGTCGCAGACCTGTCTGTCGCTGGGTTTCCACTATTTCTGCTATGATTTCCTGCATTTGGGAGAAAGTCATCATGGCCTGTTTTCCCTTTATAATTTCCATTTATAGTTAGATCATCGTTTCGGGCGATTTAGTAGGAAAATATTGTAGTAGTTATAAGCAATTGATTGTAGGTTGGCGATTACCATAGGGAAACCCTTCGACTACCGCCCAACACAACAACCTGTGCTGTTGGGTTTACGAAAAATAAACTCAAATAAATAAACCGCAGAGGACTATCCCCCTAAATCCCCCTTATCAAAGGGGGACTTTGAGTTTTTTTTGTATCAAAGGAGGACTTTGAGTTTTTTTGTAGGGTGCGTTCGCAACGCACCGAGCCTATAGTTTATTTTCTAGGGAAGTTCTGACGCTAAATCTGATGACAAAAACTTAGAAATAGGAATTCCCCAATTGCCACTATAGCTATCGTTCAAAGGAGGACAATCCTTGTAATTGTATTGATTTCTTCTATCTTCTCCAGGTTTGCCATGTATAGCAACCACATCACCATTTTTATCAAAAATTGGACTTCCACTCATGCCATCTATAGTAGAGTTGGTGTACTTAACGATATATCCCTCTGGATAGTCTAGATTCTTGTCATAAAATTTCTTATCATCTTCCGGTAAATCCTTTTCCCATGAAGATGATGCTAAGTAAGCGGATATTTCCCCTTGGTTAAATTCGTACTTTGTGTTTCCTTGACAATCTCTCCAACCGGAGATGTAGACAATTTCCTGAAGAGATATATCTTGATTTAACTTAGCCTCTTCGTAACTGTTTTCGCTTTTAAATTTCAAAATTGCTAAGTCAAGATTGTTAGATTTTTCAATAATTATATCCTGTTCCTTATCGTCATGAGTTATAACTTTGTATTTATCTTCTAAGGCTCCTGGTTTTATCCCTACAACGTGGCGAGAAGTTAGCACGTAGTAAGTATTTCTTCTCTTGCCAATAATTACTCCAGAACCAAATCTTCCTCTACCACTAATTTTAACAGTTGTTTCGTTGGCTATTGTTTTTACTTTTTGTTCTGGGGTTTTCGGATTTTTTTCTTGAACTTTTTTTTCTCCGCAACTTGATACAATGAGAATCAGCACAACTGAAGCTATGGATTTAAACAACTGAAAATGATTTCTTGCAAAACTCATAGATTAATCCTCCAATAAATAAATAAACGAGCTTGTCTTTCTCAACTATATTAAAGGGGAATATTAATAACTCAGGTGTCAATCGCACAGAGAGATTAATTGTTATTATAGCGCAAGGAAGTGTTTCTGAGAAAGGAAAAGAAATCCAGATAATAGCAACAAGCTGCCGAAACAAATACTCATTGGAGCTGTACCCTAATAATGGGAAATGTTTCCCAAAATAATCCGGTTCAGAACTCAACTTTTGGAACTTGCAATAATGCTCAGGACTAATCTATCGATAGAGTAGCTATCAAGGATTTTCCCAGAAAATCTAATTTCCTCTAAGCAATAATGCTCAGGACTAATCTATCGATAGGGTAGCTATCAAGAGTTTTCCCAGAAAATCTAATTTTTTCTAAGCAATAATGCTCAGGACTAATCTATCGATAGAGTAGCTATCAAGAGTTTTCCCAGAAAATCTAATTTCCTCTAAGCAATAATGCTCAGGACTAATCTATCGATAGGGTAGCTATCAAGGATTTTTCTTAGTTGGCGTTACACACCTCTTGGGCAAACTGTTTTTCTCCTTGAATAAAAGCATCAATATCTATATAGGTAGAACATGAAGTTTGTCTTAAAGGTCTTCCTGAATAGTTGCTTTGTCCTAAAAGCAGAAAATCATCAAGGACAACTTGAGGCTCATCTTCCTGCCAATGCAAAGTCCAGAGAAGATTCTGACATCCAGTTCCTTTTTTGTCTGTGGAGCAAATCACAGGTTGTCTGTTCTGAACGCCGTGAGTGATGTGGCGGTTTCCTCTTTTGTAAGCTCTGTCTAGCCTAACGCTAACTTGCTTGCAACGGTCTTCTGGGGAAGCACCTCCCAAGGGACGTAACCAACGAATGAACTGTTTTGGATCTTTTCCTGGTTCTTTTACCAATGTAACTGGTACTCCATAGTCTGTCATCTGACAATCAAAACTGACGTTGTTATCAGATGCGGAGACAGGATTTCCACTGAGAATCCCAATGGAGCTGCTACCAACTACATTAGGTTTGGGAGTATTTTGTGATTCTTGTGAGGCTCGATCTCCTTCGTTTTCAGCAAAAACTCTAATGGAACTAATTACAAATACTAGCACTAATCCAGCTAACTTGCTGATGAACAAGAGCGATCGCCCCAAATCCTGACCGTTCCTGTTTCGACTAATAGGTCCAATTGCCAAAGTAGTTGCATTTAACTCCTTAATCCGTTCCAACACATCTTCAACACATTGGTAGCGGTGTTTAGGATTGTGGTGGATCATCTTGTCTAGGACATCAGCTAAATCTGTACGCAGTTCCTTTACTATCTCATCTCGCCAGAGAAACGTACCTGTATGATCGTCTTGTTCTAGTTTTCTAGGTTCTAATCCTGTTAAAGTTTGAATCGCGGTAACACCAAGTGCATAGATATCGCTGCTAAACGTTGGTTTTGCCAGCATTATTTGTTCTTTAGGAGCATAGCCAGGTGTGCCAATCTGAGTTCTATTTTGCTGTTTCTCTGTTGAACCTGGCTCGAAAACAACGGATTTTACACTACCGAAATCAATCAAGACAAATTTTTGATCTGAGTCTCTCCTGATTAAGTTATCCGGTTTAATATCCCGATGAATCAGTCCTTCCTGATGGACAAATTTGAGAACTTCTAAAATTTCTTCTAAAAATTCAAGGGTGTCATCTTCACTAAATTTTTGGCCAGAGGCTAATTCTTGAGTGAGGGTTTGTCCTTCAATCAATTCTTCCACTAAATAAAATTCTTGGTTTTCTGCAAAAAAAGCGAACAGTTGAGGAATTTGATTGTGATTTTTCCCAAGTTTATAAAGGGTTTCTGCTTCTCGATCAAATAGCTCTTTAACTTTTTCAAGAAGAGCAGGGTCTTGACTATGGGATTTAAGCTGTTTCACAGCACAGTCAGCTCCCATGGACAGATGGAGATCTTTCGCTCGGTAAGTCTTACCGACTCCTCCGCTACCCAGTTCTTCAAGAAGTTGGTATCGTCCACCTATTACTCTAGGGAGATTTGAATTTGTATTCATAGAATCTTGGAGATAAAAATTAGTTGATTGGGAGGGGTGTGGTTAAAAGTAGTTGTTGGGGGCTGAATATGTATTTGCCAATCGTGGGGTAGCCCCCCTTCGACTACGCGGTCCCTGAGCGCTCGCCCTGAGCGAAGTCGAAGGGTAGCCGAAGGGCAGGGCAAGTCTGGGCTGCCTAGCAATCGCGGGTAAGCCACCATTTAAAATTCAACTGTTTTTGACCACACCCGATTGAGAGCAATGGCTTGGGCGATCGCTCTTACTCTTCCCTGTAAAGTTGATAATAACCCTTTTTAATTAGCGTTACATACCACCTCAGCAAACTGTTTTTCTCCTCGAATAAAAGCATTAATATCTATATAGATAGGGCAGGAAGATTGTCTTAAAGGTATTCCCGAATAGTTGGGTTCACTTAAACGTAGAAAATCATCAAGGACGAATTGAGGATTATCTTCCTGCCAATGCAAATTCCAGAGAAGATTCTGGCATCCATTTCCTTGTTTGTCTGTGGCACAGATAACCGGCTGTCTGTTAATAGAACCGTGAGTTATGTAGTGCTGTCCTGTTTTGTAGGCGTTGTCTAATCGAACGCTAACTTGCTTGCAACGTTCTTCTACCGAAACACTCCCCAAGGCACGAAACCAACGAATTAACTGTTTTGGCTGCTTTCCTAGTTCTGTAACAGTTGTCACGGGGACTCCCCAGTCTGTCATCTCACAAGTAAAAGTGACCTTAGCAACTTGCCTTTCTGGAATTTCATCTTGTTTTGGTAGGTTAGGAGTTTCGGTAATAGGTGACGGACTAGTTGATGATGGTTGAGTTTCTGGTGATAAATTAGCAAATTGAAACGACTTGATTGAATCCCATGAAACAACCGCCATTACAATCGGAGTAACTACCAATGCTAGTCCTGCTGCTAGTCTTCTTCTACCACTGATTCGAGAAAGTAGAGATTTTAAATCAATACGGTTGCTGTTCTGAATAATGGGTTCATTTGCTAAATTAATTTCCTCTAACTTCTCAATCTCCTCCAACACATCTTCTACAGATAGATAGCGATCTGCATAATTGTCGTGTACCATTTTATTTAGGATATCTTTTAGATTGGGGTTCAGTTTTTTTATTACTTCATCTTTCCAAAGCAATAAACCATCTTTGTCCCTATCTTTTGTCAATGCCGAAGGTTCTAAGCCTGTCAACATTTTAATTGCTGTCATGCCCACTGCATAGATATCGCTGCTGAACACCGGTCTTCCCTCTCTCTGTTCTGGAGGAGCATAGCCTTCTGTTCCAATATTGGTTACAATACGTTCCTCAGCTGAAACCGGTTTGTTATCAACCAACTTTACACTACCAAAATCAATCAAGATATATTTATCTTTATCTTTATCTTGCTTGATTAAATTATCTGGCTTAATATCGCGATGAATCAATTCTTCGTTATGTAAATCTGAAACAATAGGTAAAATTTCCTTGAGAAATTCAATAATTTCATCTTCGCTAAATTTTTTTCCAGACTCTAATATTTCAGCCAGGGTTTGCCCTTTAATCAATTCTTGGACTAAATACAATTCTCCATCTTCCTCAAAACAATCAATATATTTGGGAATTTGCTGATTCTTACCTAGATTCGTCAGTCTCGCCAGCACTTCTGCTTCTCGCTCAAATAGTTCTATTGCTTTCTGGAGAAGAAGCAAGTCGTCAATCTTGTTAGATATAAACTGTTTGATAGCGCAGTAAGTGCCTTGCTGTATATCCTTTGCCCGGTAAATCTTACCGAATCCTCCTTGACCCAGCTCTTCAAGAAGTTGGTATCGTCCACGGCCTACTCTAGGGAGATTTGAATTTGTATTCATAGAATCTTAGGTATAGTAGATTGGCAGAGATGCCTAAGCCATTGCCCTACTCTCTTGCCATAGATTATATCATAACCCAAGTTCTCAGTGTCGTATTTACACCACAATTCTATTCTTGTTCCAAACGGCGAATCCGTTGTTCGTGGTCTTCAGTAATACCATCGCTAATCTGGGCATTAGTAATCAATCGTTCTGCAATTAGGGTCAAACCTTGAATTTGTTGCGAGGCTTTATCCAGTTCCGACTGGCGACGCAAATCACTCTCTTGCAACTCCCGCTGAATCGCCAAAAACATGTTCATCTCTTGTTCTACCTTTTCATGAAACTGCTCTTGCCGTTCGCTTAATTGCTCTAGTTTTGACTGAAGACGCAGATCGCCCTCTTGCAATTCCCGCTGACGAGCCAGAAACAAGTTCATCTCTTGTTCCATCTTTTCTTCAAATTGCTGCTGCCGTTGGCTTAATTCCTCTTGTCGCAGACCTGACTGTCGCTGGGTTTCCAGTATTTCTGCTATGATTGCCTGCATTTGTTCAAAAGTCATCATGGCCTATTTTCCCTTTATAATCTCCATTTATAATCATCTTATCGTTTCGAGCGATTTGCTCGACCCTTCTACTCCTGTTCCAAACGGCGAATCCGTTGTTCATGGTCTTCAGTAATACCATCGCTAATCTGGGCATTAGTAATCAATCGTTCTGCAATTAGGGTCAAACCTTGAATTTGTTGCGAGGCTTTATCCAGTTCCGACTGGCGACGCAAATCACTCTCTTGCAACTCCCGCTGAATCGCCAAAAACATGTTCATCTCTTGTTCTACCTTTTTATGAAACTGCTCCTGTCGTTCGCTTAATTGCTCTAGTTTTGACTGAAGACGCAGATCGCCCTCTTGCAATTCCCGCTGACGAGCCAAAAACAAGTTCATCTCTTGTTCCATCTTTTCTTCAAATTGCTGCTGCCGTTGGCTTAATTGCTCCTGTTGCCGATTAAATTGTTCCTGTTGCAAACTCAACTTTTGTTGGAATTCCTCTTGTTGTAAATTCAACTGTTGCTGAAATTCTTCTTGTCGCAGACCTGACTGTCGCTGGGTTTCCAGTATTTCTGCTATGATTGTCTGCATTTGGGAGAAAGTCATCATGACCTATCATTCCTTTACAATTTCCATTTATAGTTAGATCATCGTTTCGAGCGATTAGATTGACCCTTCTACTCTTGTTCCAAACGGCGAATCCTTTGTTCATGGTCTTCAGTAATACCATCGCTAGTCTGGGCATTAGTAATCAATCGTTCTGCAATTAGGGTCAAACCTTTAATTTGTTGCGAGATTTCAGCTCGTTCTTGTGAGGCTTGCTGTAGTTCGGACTGGCGACGCAAATCACTCTCTTGCAACTCCCGCTGAATCGCCAAAAACATGTTCATCTCTTGTTCTACCTTTTTATGAAACTGCTCCTGTCGTTCGCTTAATTGCTCTAGTTTTGACTGAAGACGCAGATCGCCCTCTTGCAATTCTCGCTGACGAGCCAGAAACAAGTTCATCTCTTGTTCCATCTTTTCTTCAAATTGCTGCTGCCGTTGGCTTAATTGCTCCTGTTGCCGATTAAATTGTTCCTGTTGTAAACTCAACTTTTGTTGGAATTCCTCTTGTTGTAAATTCAACTTTTGTTGGAATTCCTCTTGTTGCAAATTTAACTGTCGCTGAAATTCCTCTTGTCGCAAACTCAACCGTTGCTGAAATTCCTCTTGTCGCAGACCTGACTGTCGCTGGGTTTCCAGTATTTCTGCTACGATCGCCTGCATTTGTTCAAAAGTCATCATGGCCTATTTTTCCTTCTTGCTCTATTTACCATTATAACATCGTTCTGAACGATATGATTTACTAGACATCGTAAGAATTGGTTCTGAAACCCTTATATATCAAGATTGCACTCCTAGTTTTTGGAGATGTCTACTGTTCTACTCTTCTTGTTGCAAACGACGAATCCGTTGTTCGTGGTCATCAGTAATACCATCGCTAATCTGGGCATTAGGGAATCAACCGTTCTGCAATTAAAGTCAAACCTTGAATTTGTCGCGAGGTTTCCGCTCGTCCTTGTGAGGCTTGCTGTAGTTCCGACTGGCGACGCAAATCGCTCTCTTGCAACTCCCGCAGACTCGCCAAAAACATGTTTATCTCTTGTTGTATCTTTTCATGAAACTCCTCGTGCCGTTGGCTTAATTGCTCGTGCCGTTGGCTTAATTGCTCCTGTTGTTGACTTAATTGCTCTTGTTGCCGAGTTAACTGTTGCTGGGATTGGAGCATTCCCTCTACGATCGCCTGCATTTGTTCAAAAGTCATCATGGCCTATTATTCCTTCTTGCTTTATTTACCATTATAACATCGTTTCAAACGATTCTCTTTACGGTTCTAATCATCTAGTGCCATCTTTTCTGAGAATTGCTGCTGCCGTTCGCTCAACTGTTGTTGGGATTCCAGCATTCTTTCTACGATCGCCAGTCCTATAATTGATAGCCCCTCTCTCCATGGGAGAGGGGTTGGGGAGAGGGTCTAAAAGCAGACCAATAGAAAGAATGAGTGAAATTACTATCTTTCTCCTGGGCTAACTGAGGAGGTAAAGGTATATTCTCTAGAGGAAAAAAAAATTTTGGTGACCTTTTTTGAAAGAACTAAAGGCGATTTTGGGGATTTGTTTGAGTAATTGGATGGTTTTTGCTTTCAAAACTATTAAGAATGAAGAGTTTTTTGTCAAGATTTTTCTATAATTTAGGACTCACGCAAATAGCTCTATAAACCGGGTTTATGACCTGGATAAAACGGCTCCAATCAATATTTTTCGTAGAGTTATGCGTCAGTTCTATAATTATTAAATAGGAAAATTTAACGATTATGAGATTTCCCTGAGAAAAAAGTAAAAAATCCGGAAAGCTAGCTGGGAAATTGTAAAATAATCAGCTATACTAATGATAGACTACTAAATCAACAACCAATAACCAACAACCAATAACCAATAACCAACAACCAACATGACTCAGGCAGTTCAAGCTCCCTATTACGGAGACGCATACTACAGGACACCACCACCGGATTTAGAATCTCTCTTGCTCAAAGAGCGTATTGTCTATCTAGGAATGCCTCTTTTTTCTTCAGACGAGTTGAAAAATAGAATGGGAATAGATGTCACGGAGCTAATTATTGCCCAGTTGCTCTATTTACAATTCGACAACTCAGAGAAACCAATCTATTTTTATATCAATTCTACAGGTACGTCTTGGTATACGGGAGATGCCATCGGCTTTGAGACGGAAGCTTTTGCTATTTGCGATACCCTCAGCTATATCAAGCCTCCCGTTCATACTATCTGCATCGGTCAAGCGATGGGAACCGCAGCCATGATTCTTTCTGCAGGAACCAAAGGTTGTCGCGCCAGCCTACCCCATGCTACCATCGTCCTCAATCAAGCTCGCAGCGGTACTCAGGGTCAAGCTACAGATATTCAAATCCGAGCTAAAGAGGTGATTGACAATAAGAAAACCATGTTGGATATTTTGGCAAGAAATACCGGTCAATCAGCGGAAAAAATTGCCAAAGATACGGACCGAACTTTTTATCTCACCCCTGAAGAAGCTAAAGAATATGGCTTAATTGACCGGATTTTAGCTAGTACCAAAGAACTACCCAAAGCTCTAGCAAGAGCTTAATTTCAGATGAGTATACCCTGGCAGTTGCTGTATCAACTATCCACTATCAACTATCCACTATCAACTCTTAAACCATGCCTATAGGTGTTCCAAAAGTTCCATATCGTGTCCCCGGCAGTCAGTACGAACAATGGATTTCCATTTACACTCGTCTTGCTGTAGAAAGAATTCTCTTTTTGGGTCAAGAGGTGAATGATGGAGTAGCTAATGCCATCGTCGCCCAGCTATTATATCTAGATTCCGAAGACCCTAGCAAACCCATTTATCTCTATATCAATTCTCCTGGTGGTTCCGTAACTGCTGGCATGGCGATTTTCGACACCATGCAGTACATTAAATCGGAAGTAATCACTATTTGCGTCGGTTTGGCTGCTTCTATGGGTGCTTTCTTGCTGGCTGCAGGAACTCCTGGAAAGCGCATCGCTCTGACACACTCCCGCATCATGATTCATCAACCTATGGGAGGAACAGGACGAAGACAAGCTACGGATATCCAGATTGAAGCTAAAGAGATTTTGCGGGTTCGTAGTTTGCTTAACCAACTGCTGGCGGAACGGACCAATCAAAGTCTGGAGAAAATTGAACAGGATACCGATCGCGATTATTTCATGTCCGCTGAAGAAGCGAAGGAATATGGTTTAATCGACAAGGTAATCGACGAACGTGCAAATTAGTTAATAGTTTTATCCCCCCCAGCGGGGGATAAAGCGCTTAGGAACCCTCCAACAAGCCCAAAAAACTCGTGTAATTCTTGAATTGAAATAGGTTTAGATGGAGACAAATCCAGATCCGACTCATAAGCTTCCTCTAGAGATTCAACTGCTTCTTTGAGGGAAGCTACAGCCTCTTTCTGGCTATCTCCTTGTCCCACAACTCCATTTTCTAGGCAAAGGGCGACCCAAAATCCTCCGCTTTGACGCAATACTGCTGTAAAAAAATCCATATTTTTACCTCAAGATTTTCATATAAAATCCAAAAATGTTTGCTACAGATATAATCATGTAGGCTTGGCAGCTAAAATGGTAGTCTAGATTTAGACTAACGGTTGGGGTTAGAAACCGGGTTATAAAGGAAAATTTCGGCAATTCACCCTAAAATAATGGTCCAAACCCGGTTTCTGAGCTGAATAATATGATTTTCCTTCCTGCTATATCTGTAACATTCTTTTTTAGATTTGATATCACCCACTATTTTGAACTATTTCATCCCAACAGGAATATAAGTTTTACTCATTATACCCCAGCTTCCTTCAGCTTCAAAAATGCTCTAGCTTTAGCCATTCTGACAAGATGTTCTAAATATTGATAATGCTATAATTTGAGGTAGCTTATCTCGATAGGATTGAAGCTCGCTGACAATTTCATCGGGTAGCTCGAAGGTAACTTCCATTGGCTTTTTTTGTGTAGTCATTCTAGGAGTTTAATCTATTATAGCTTCCTAGCACGGGATCTGCTTTAAATACTCTGAGATTAAAATATAGGGTTCCTTGGTCAATATGTACATCTATGTATCCGGCCTATGAACGTGTTTAGCATTCAGTTCCAGCAACCGACAGGTTGCTGTATAACTATCAACTGTCCACTATCAACTGTCAACTGCTATAATGGATATTGTAACTAAAAATAGAATAACCGCAGAAGAATACTGTAAAAAAGCCAGTAAGTTAATCAAAGAAGGAAAACTAGAAGAAGCGATCGCTCAATATGATGGAGCATTGAAAGTTAATCCTCGGTATATTCCAGCTCTCAATCAATTAGGTACTATTTACGAAAATAAAAAAGAATTTGATAAGGCGAGCGCCCTTTACCAGCAAATATTAGAATTACGACCTCAGAGAGCTCTAGTACGAGCAAAACTGGGGCGAACCATGATGGAAAAGGGAGAGCTAAAAGGTGCTATAGCAGCTTATGAACAAGCTATTGCGCAAAATGAAGATTTACCAGCATGGGTTTATTTTAGTTTTGGGAATGCTTTAGATGAAAGCGGTGAGTTAGAAAGGGCGAGCGCTATGTATCAAAAAGCTATTGCTATCAATCCTGACAACGCTTTTTTATATCAGAAATTAGGCAATGCTTTATGGAAGACAAACTCGCGATTCAAGGAAGTGATCGCTGCATATCAGAAAGCGATCGACCTCAATCCTAAAAATCCCCATTTGTATCGCAGTTTGGCCAAGATACTATACGATATTAACAAAAAAATATTTCGGAAGCCATCGATTACAATCAAAAAGCAATTTACTATTTTTTAGTTGATTCTCATCCTGAATTTATCAGTCAGCACTGGGATAGTAGCAAGCTCATGCCACCAGAATTTCTGATTATTGGCATGAGGAAATGCGGCACTACTTCCTTGTACGATTATCTGCTGGAACATCCGCAGATTTTGCCAGCAATAGAAAAAGAAATTCATGTTTTAAGTTGCCATCGAGATTTATTAACAGAAAAAGAGCAAAATTGGTATTTTTCTCATTTTCCTAAACGACCGGAAGGAAAACAATTCATTACAGGAGAAGCCAGTACCACCTATATTGATACTCCGGGATTACCCAAAATAATCTTTGCTCATTTTCCTCAAGCTAAAATTATTGTGATTCTGAGAAATCCAGTAGATAGAGTAATATCTCACTACTATCATCGGGTAAGAGTTGGTCTTGAAACTGAGACTCTAGAAAAAGTAGTGAACTTAGAAATAGAAGCACTAGAAACAGTCCCAGAAACTGAAGCTATTTATTTGGCATTTTCTCAACAAGGAAAACAGTTCAAGTGGGAGAAAGTACCGGTTTGGAGTTGGTATTTACCCAACAGCATGTACGTTTATTATTTAGAACAGTGGTTCAGTATTTGGCCGCGAGAACAGTTTTTAATCTTGCGCAATGAAGATTTAAGTCAAAATCCAGCAGGAACAATGGAAAAAACTTTTAAATTTCTCAGTTTACCAGATTATAAGTCTTCTCAATACCAGCGTCACAATCAAGGAGGTTATTCAGCTAACATTGACGAAGATTTGTGCCGTCGCTTAACCGACTTTTTTAGACCTCATAATCAAAGATTAGAAGAATATCTAGGGATGGAATTTAATTGGGATTGAATAATTTATTATAGCAATGAGCAATGAACACTTCGGCTACGCTCAGTGCAGGCAATTAACAATGAACAATTAAGACGTTAATAAGAAAAATGCCCCTTTCGCTTTGTACAAAGCAGGACTTACGCAGCAACCCTATTAGTAGGGTGCGTTCGTAACGCACCACACTACCCCTAGTGTCTTCAACCAAATTTTGCGTAAGTCCTGAAACTTTTAAAAATTGAATTTGAGATGAAATCACTTCTAGAAATTGAAGCTAGCATCAAACAATTACCTATCAGCGATGCTCGTAAACTTGCAGGATGGTTGAATGAATACCTTGATGATGATTGGGATCGGCAAATGAAAGCGGATATAGCAGCAGGTAAACTAGACCAGTTAATTGCTAAGGTCAAATCTGATATTAAAGCAAATCCCGTGAGAGATCTTGATGAAGTCCTTGACAACACCTAATTTTTGGGCGTTGCACAATTGCGGGATGATAGTCCAATTTCAATGAGCTGAAACTATTGATAAATAAGGAAAAAATTTTGGGCATATATCCAAATCATCCCCGACCGATGCAACGCCGAAAAAGAATGCTACAGATAAAATAATGTGATAGGAATTTGTAGGTTGGGTAGAGCGATAGCAAAACCCTTCGACTACCGCGGCCACTGCCCTTCGACTTCGCTCAGGGACCGCGTAGTCGAAGTGCAGGGACCGCCCAACACAAGTATCTGGTCTTGTTGGGTTTCGTTGCCTCAACCCAACCTACAATATAATCTATCAACTATCAACTCGACCGAATCTGAAAATTGACAACAAGCTAAAAACCAAGAGGAATAAGGCTTTTACAAGTAGGGGGCATTTTTTGCGGAGACATTGATTAATTCATTTTGAATTTTGAATTTTTAATTTTGAATTCGACGGTCGGGAGCTATCAACTATCCACTATCCACTATCCACTATCCACTATACAATACTTTTGCTTTCAGTTGGCATTCCCTATATTCATCTTCTGCTAGAGAATCCCAAACAATACCACTACCCACTCCATATTCTGCTTGTTTCCTTTCCCTATCTATTAATACAGTGCGAATCGCAACATTAAATTGAACTTCCCCTTGGGGAGAGATAAAACCAAGGGAACCGGTATAAATATTACGAGGGGTTTTCTCCAACTCCCGAATAATCTCCATGGTGCGTTTTTTAGGCGCTCCTGTAATAGAAGCACAGGGAAAAAGAGCTGTCAAGATTTCCGTCAGATTTGCATTAGTTTGGGCTTCAATAGTAGATGTCATTTGCCAAAGAGTGGGATACTGTTCTACATCGAATAAACTGGTAACTCTCACACTATGGAAATTAGCAATTTTTCCCAAATCGTTGCGAATCATATCTACAATCATCACATTTTCAGCGCGATTTTTTTCTGAATTTAACAACCACTCTGCCATTGCTTGATCTTCAGATAAGGTGGAACCGCGCATGGCAGTACCTTTCATGGGACGAGCGATTAGGCTATCGCCTTTTAAATGAAAAAACAATTCTGGTGAAGCGGAACAAATTGTATACCGTTCTAGCTCTAAATAAGCAGCATAGTCTGCTGGTTGGGCGAGAATTAATTGTTGAAATAATTGCCAGGGTTCCCCAGGAAAATGAGCTTTTAAACGTAGGGTATAATTGACTTGATAAGTATCTCCCTCAGCAATATAATCTTTGATGCGAGCGATCGCTTTTTGATATTCTTCTTTACTTACGGAAAAATGCCAGTCTAGCTTATAATTCTTGTTGAAGGTATATGGTGGCAAGTTAATTACTTTTGGTTGCTCGTATAAACCAAACCAGAGCAGAGGAAAAGATGATGACTCATGGGTAACTAATACTTTGTCAAAGGCAGAGGAAGCTTCATAACTAATAAAGCCAGCTCCATATAGTTGATGCTTCTGGATTAGTTGATTCACTAGTTGAAATTTGGGAACTACTTCTTCAAGCGAATTCGCGCTAATAACTTCCTTGGCTTCTTCAAATTGAAGCCATTTTTTTTGTTTAGATTGGCGAATAATTACTTGATTCATTATCTTGTTTTCAAGCGAACCATAAACTCTCGTGCTAAATTAAAAAAAGCTTTAGCACCAGGAGATTTAGGTTCTTTCAAAACTACTGGTTTGAACTCATCCACTGCTCTAGCCACAGCAATATTCATGGGAATTTCCATTTTAAAAATACTATTTTGGCCAAAATCTTTCTTTAATCTTTTCTTGACATTGTCCGACATGCTGGAAGAACGACCGAGGGAAGTTAAAACAATGCCTATAAGCTCAATGTTAGAGCGGTTGTTGGCTTTGAATTTATTAATTCTCCCTTCTAAGATACCTATTCCTACTACCGATAAAGGTTCCGGTTTAGCGGGAATGATGTAATAGTCGCTAGCGAGAATACCACTGCGGGTCAACTGGCGGCATGACGCTGAGAGTAGCATTAATTTGGGTATCCAAATCTACTACCAACACTCGCAAACCATGATTTTTCGCTAGACTTGTGGCCAAGTTGACGGTGACGGTGGTTTTCCCTACCCCACCCTTCATGTTGACCATCGATATTACAGATCCCATTGGTTTAACCTCCCTCTCCCTTAATCCCTCTCCCAAAGGGTGAGGGAGAGGTACGGTCAAAAACAGTTGAATTTTTAATTTTCAATAGTCGCGGCCTACCCTAAATAATCGTGCAAAATTATTTGTAGATAATTTTGACTCCCATTGTAGGGTGCGCTCGCGAAGCGATCTCTTTGAGCCCGCTAAGAGCGGTGCGAAGCTGGGCGCAACGCACCACATGATTTATTTTGAAAGATAGGCAGCCCAGACTTGCCCTGCCCTTCGACTTCGCGGCCACTGAGCGCTCAGGGACCGCGTAGTCGAAGGGGGGCTACCCCACGTTGATAAATAAATATTCAGCCGGAAACAACTACTTTTGACCACACCCGTGAGGGAGGAGCCAGAAACTCCCTCACCCCTCTATAGCC
>JH610803.1 GCA_000252485.1 Prochloron didemni P4-Papua_New_Guinea
GGTCGCGCACCTCAGTAGCTATCAACTATCAACTATCAACTATCAACTATCAACTACTAATGGCTATTTTTTCTCCCCTGCGGTCCCGGCGTTTGGCTGCTCGTAAAAAGAAGAAAGCAGAAAAGCAAGCGATCGCCTTTCGTTTGCGCAATGAATGGTTTGCAATACCTATTGAAGTAGTGCAAAAAGTCGTACCTTTGGGCAATGTTTATGGCGATCCTCGAGGTACTGGTGTCAGTCTCACTATTTATCAGGGCAAAGAATTGTTAGTAGTAGATGTGGGACATCGGATTTTTGCAGAATCACGGTCGGTAGATTCAACTTCTGAGGGAGAAAATTTTTCTCGCGATGGTGGAATTAGGCAACCGGAACAACGCTACTTGCTGATTGTGGCAATTAGTACGGGAGAATTAGTGGGATTGCCCATAGATTCTCCCCCTTCAATCCGCCGCATTGCCGAATCTAGTTTTACTCCTTTACCGGCTGCTTATGTTACTCAAGGAAATATTCAATGTGTCAGCTCTATGATTATCGAACAAAAAGATAGTAATCCTCTTTTTTTGCTCAATCCCGAACAGTTGGCAGCACCACAAAATATTATTCACGAGGAATAAACAATTTTATAGATATATAGCTGTTTGGTTATATCAACATATAGCAACTGCCCTATTGTTCTTCACTTCGCGATTGGGAGATAGGCATATATGTTCTTGAATTATTAGTTGTAGTATTCAAAAGCTATTAATAATATATTCCACATTCCGCGCTTTGGTCCATCGCTCCCGAACCTAATACCAATCCGTTTTGTGCAATGGGCGATCGCCTCTTCCGGAACCCTTCCTAACTCAACTCTCTCAATTCCACTTCGTTCCCCAAATCCACCAACTGCGATCACTTTCTGGAAGACGATCGCCGTTGCCTTTTGCTCGTTTCTCCCAAGTTTCCCCAGATGGCGATCGCTTCTTTACCCGAACGGTTGCACGAGACGTTGGGCTGGTTTTTGCTCGACCTTTGGCTTAAAGGTTAATTGTCTCATTGTGCCTCTCCCTTCTCCCCTACTGGGAAGCTGGAGCAACCTCTGATTTCTGGAGGAGAAAAAACATCTCTAACTCGAAAAATTCAGATATTAGTCTGCGAAATCGTCTTATAGGTGGAAGGTGAAGAAAAAACAGTCACCTGATCAACATTTTGCAGAGAATACTCAAACGCTTCCAATACTGATGGATGTGTTTGCCTCTCCCTCTGTTGGAAACAACGAAAACCAAAAACAACAAAACTATGAACACCAAACGTATTTTTAGCGCTGTCGTCGCCTTCGTTTTCACTGTAGCCCTTGCTTTTGGCTTACAAGTCGGTTCTGCTAGTGCCGCTCCCGATGCTTCCTTAAGCCAACTGAGCCAAGGTGGCACTTTAATTGCTCAACTCTATGGAGGATGGAGTACCTATAGCTCCGATATAACTCCAGAAGCCTATGAAGTGTTTGAAAAGGCTATCGAACCTTTGGATGGGGTAGACTACGAACCAGTAGCCTTTGCGACTCAGGTTGTTGCAGGGATAAACTACCGTTTTTTCTCTAATGCAACAGTTGTATATCCTAACGCACCGCATAAAGCAGCCATGATTGAAATATATCAACCCCTAGAAGGAGATCCTTCTATCACCTCAATATTACCCATATTATAGTGATTGAGGATTAGCTACTCTTAGCTACTCATAGGACAGGCGCGAATTGAGCGATGTTCAGGGGATGGTAGGGATTAAGCAACTGCTGTCTTAACTCCACCATCGCTCTGGCGATAACCCATATCCTGAAAATGGTCTTGCAATTTTCAGTGGGTTGGAAACAGTTGGCCATTAGTTGTAGAAAAGTTGTAGGTGATCTAGTAAAATGGCAAAATCAATGCTAATGTACAAAGGGAGCATTATTATGCTCAACCTCTTAATTGTTCATTGTTAATTGTTCATTGCTATAGGTAGGTCGAGTTTGTGGGACTTAAACAAAATTTAAGCCCAAATGAAGCCCAAACTGGCTTTAGAATTCGTCAAAAACGTCAGTATTTTTTGTCAGCCAATTATAAAAACGGAAAGACATGGCTGTACGAAATGCTTCCAATGCTTTAGGAAAAGTATTCAAAGGTTTGTTTGCCCATCGCCTTTGTAAACCGCCAGTTAACTTGTGCCAAATGATAAAAGTATAAGCACAAAATACCAAAATAAAATGACGACGCAAACTTCTTTTATCTCTAAGTTGGTATTCTTTTAATCCTAACCATCCTTTAGCTTCGCGATAGAATACTTCTATCCAATTTCGTTGAGAATAGGTATTGATAACCCATTCTGGTGTTACTTTTGATGCCTCACCAACCAGAACATTTGAAAACAATCCGCGATCGCATTCAAAAAAGTGACAATAACCAGCAACTTTTATCTCTTTATAAACAAGTCTTAACCCAAGGGAAAGTTCCCTTAGAAAATACTTCCCTCGAAAAAGAGCTTTGGCTATCAGGAATAGTTATTAAAAGAGAAGGGATGCTTATGGTTCACAATCGTATTTACCAATTAATTTTCAATCTTCATTGGCTCGAAGCCAGTCAAATTTGACGATCTTTAATTCTTCCATGAGAAGAGAGGGAGAGAGGATGGTTATATGAATTATTGATTGTTTTATTGTTTATTGTTTATTGTTTATTGTTTATTGTTTATTGTTTATTGATTGACTAAAGCTAATTTCCCAGTCATGGAGCCAGTTTCTAGAGCTTCATGTGCTGCTTGTGCTTCTTCTAGGGGAAAAGTTTGATTGAGGTGAATTGTCAGTTTTCCTTCATCAATCCAACTAGCACATTGTTGCAAAATTTCTGTTTGATGCTGCTGTAAGGCAACTGCTTGTTCTAACATTGGGGTTAGCATTAGTTCTAAACTAACACGCAAATTTCGCCTGCGGGCAACTTTTAAATTGCCAACCTTAGAGTTAGGTTCCAAAATTGTGACCAGATCGCCATATATTTTTACCGCAGCACAGGTAGCAAAGAAAGTTTCTCCCCCAACAGTGTCAAAAGCTACATCTACTCCTTTCCCTTCCGTCCAGTCTAAAGCAGCTTGAACGAAATCTGTTTGCTTGTAAAGAATTGGCTCGTCTGCACCTAGTTGCCGCACTAATCTAGCTTTATCGGGAGAGCCCACAGTAGTACAAACCTCAGCTCCTTTAATTTTGGCTAACTGTACTGCTACGTGACCCACACCTCCAGCTCCAGCATGAATCAGTACCTTCTGTCCTGCTGTCAATCTAGCGCGATCGCACAATGCTTCCCAAGCAGTAATTAACACCAGAGGGGCTGCAGCAGCTTCGACAAAGGAGAGGGAAGAGGGTTTGGCAGCGACAAATCTTTCGTCTACTACGGCAAATTGAGCGTAATTACCAGTTCCTTTTTTCCCCAGTCCGCCGTCGCAAAAATATACTTCATCTCCTGGTTTGAATTTGCTCGCCCCGCTCCCAACAGCTTCTACCACTCCCGCTCCGTCGCAGCCTAAAATAGCGGGCATGTCCTCGGGGTAAAAAGTGCCTCTACCGCGCAGTTTTGTATCGATAGGGTTTACTCCTGCGGCTTTCAGACGCACCAGAATTTGGGTTGGTTCTTGGATTTGGGGTTCCCGTACATCCTGAAGTTGCAAGACATCAGGACTACCTACTGCTGTCATGACAATTGCTTTCATAATTAAAAAGAATAATATTTAAAATCCAACGGTATCATATTAGAGGCAGTCAAAAAACTGATATTTTTATCGATGAATGAGAATTATAACCGTCTCTCCTCTGGTCAACTACCCACCAACGTTCAGCGAGCTTCCTCTATTCTTAAACAGGTAGGAATGCTGGGTTTTTGGGTCCAGTTAGTTTTAGGTGTTATCGCTGCTGTCATTTTGTTAATTGCCAGTTTTGGTTTGGTGACAGAAAAAACAACGGGCGAAGGCAACCCTAGTGGTGTGGGGATTTTTTGCGCTACAGCAGGAATAATTGCCCTGGTAATGAGTATCTTCTTTTTTTCTCGTTACATGAAGATTGCCAAACTGCTCCGCAGTAGCGACCCTAACCTGCGTCCCAAGAAAGGATATACTCTAGCTACGATTAAATTTGGACTGCTTTTTAATTTAGCTGGCATGTTGATGTCTATTATGGGAGCAGAAATATTTGTGGCTGTAATTTTGGGCAAATCCTTAGTTTTTAATCCCAGTGTTTTAAGCAATGATAGCAGGCAATTTGTTAATTCCACTGATATCTTTATTATTTTGGCCAATACTCATACGATTTTTGCCCATTTTACCGGGATTGCTTCTTCCCTTTGGCTTTTGGATAGAATTAATAAGTGAAAAGTTTTCATAATTGAGGATAGGACTAGATGCAAGAAACTCGTCTCAATAATATTATCAATTCTGCAGGCGATCGCCTAGGTTTGTTTTTTAGCAATCCTTGGCGGCGCATTGCTTTGATTCTGATTAGCTTGCTGCTGGGAATTTTTGTCGCTGATGCTGTTTCTTCTACTGCAGGACAAATCGGTAAGATAGATATAGTTCTGGCAGCAATATTTTTGCTATTCACAGAGTCAACCAGTCGAATAGTCTATAGTCGCAGTCCTAGTGGAGGGAAGAGAAGAGCATTATGGATTGAGGTTGTGAATATGTTTAAAATTGGTTTAGTCTACAGTTTATATCTTGAAGCTTTTAAACTAGGTTCTTAATCAAAAAAAATGAACAATTTGAGCAATAACCAGCTAGTTCCAATTATTAAAGGTTGGGGAGAAGGAAGAGAACCTACCCCAGCAGAATTGGAATTACTCTTGAAATTAGAATTTGTTCATCCAGAAAGAGCCACAGCTTTTAGGATTGAGCCAAAAAATGGATTGGCAGAAATAGAAAGGCGATCGCATCTTTTTAAATCTGTTTATTCTCAATTATTACAGCTATGTGACAATTTAGCTTTGGGCAAGTTAGACTCCATTATCCCGACCATTTGGTATTTTTGGCTTCCTCTAGCACTTCAATTAGCAGATAAAAGAAAACAAAAAGGTAGAACTTTCATCCAAGGTATTTTAGGAGGACAGGGAATTGGCAAAACTACCCTGGCAGCAATTATCAATTTGCTGCTGGAAAGTTTGGATTATACTTCTATTTGTATTTCCCTTGACGACCTTTATCAAACCTATGAAGAGAGAAAAAAGCTTCAAGAATCGGACCCTAATTTGATTTGGCGCGGTCCTCCCGGAACTCACGATGTAGAGTTAGGGGTGAAGCTATTAGATATGTTGCTTACTCCTGAGGAATCGGGAATTATTTCTATCCCTCGTTTTGATAAATCCGCTTATAATGGAGCGGGAGATAGAACGGAACCGGAGCAAATAAATAATCAAATAGATGTTGTTTTGTTTGAAGGTTGGTTTGTGGGAGTGCCTCCGGTGGATGAGAAAGTTTTCGAGACTGCACCACCTCCTATTATAACTGAAGAAGATAAATTATTTGCTCGCCATAGTAATAAAAGGCTGCAAGCCTATTTACCTCTTTGGCAAAGATTAGATAGTTTGATAGTTTTGTGGACAGTAGATTATGGTATCAGCCAATCCTGGCGGATGGAAGCAGAAAGAAAAGCTGTTGCTAGTGGTAAGTCCGGTATGAGGGATGGAGAAATAGAGCAGTTTGTAGAATATTTTTGGCGCAGTCTCCATCCAGAATTATTTATTAAACCCTTAATTAGCAATTCTAGTTTAGTGGATTTGGTGGTGGAAATTAAACGCGATCGCACAGTGGAAAAAATATATAGACCCTAGAGAAGTTGATAGTGGATAGTAGATAGTTGATAGCTCCCGACCGTCGAATTCAAAATTCAAAATTCAAAATTCAAAATTTAATTCGTGACGAATGTCTCCGCAAAAAATGCCCCCTACTATACTCGCCTTATCCCTCTTGGTTTTTAGCTTGTTCTCAATTTTAAGATTCGGTCGAGTGAAAAAATTAGAATTTACGTCCATATCCACTTGACAAAAAACGGAATTGACAGAATTTTTCTCCCCATTGTGCTAGACTAGTCAGAATATAAAATTTTAACTTCTTAACAAATCTCAATAAAATGCCCCATTTTCTCACTTGATAGGGCTTTGTCCAGCTAAACTGACTTGATTGGAGATATGGTAACTACCCCGATTAAAACAATAGCTCAAGATTCAGAACCAGCTCCAGTTAAGTCTGACCCCAGCAATCTGAATCACCAAATAATAATTATTCTCGACTTTGGCTCCCAATATTCCGAGTTAATTGCTCGTAGAATTAGAGAGACTCAAGTTTACTCCGAAGTCCGATCCTATGGTACTAGCGCCGAAGAACTAGCAAAACTGAATCCCCAAGGAATTATTCTCTCTGGAGGTCCAAGTTCAGTCTACGACACCAATGCCCCTCAGTGCGACCCCCAAATTTTCCATTTGGGCATTCCTATTCTGGGAGTTTGCTACGGCATGCAACTCATGGTACAACAGCTAGGAGGTGGGGTCCAAAGAGCGAAACGAGCTGAATATGGAAAAGCTTCTCTGATTATTGACGACCCTACGGACTTGTTGACTAATGTAGAAAATGGCTCCATCATGTGGATGAGTCATGGAGATTCTTGTACTTCATTACCAGACCAGTTTGAGATATTAGCTCATACAGAAAATACTCCCAATGCGGCCATCGCCCATCATGAAAAGAAACTCTTCGGGGTACAGTTTCACCCAGAAGTAGTCCATTCTGTGGGGGGCATTGCCCTAATCCGCAACTTTGTTTATCATATTTGCCAGTGCGAACCCACTTGGACGACTGAAGCTTTTGTGGCAGAAACAGTTCGCGAAATTCGCGCCCAAGTAGGAGAGAAACGGGTATTGTTGGCTTTGTCTGGAGGGGTTGATTCTTCTACTTTAGCTTTTTTACTCCATCAAGCCATTGGGGATAAGGTAACCTGCATGTTCATCGATCAAGGTTTCATGCGCAAGGGGGAACCAGAAAGATTGATGGAGCTTTTCCAGACCAAGTTTAACATCAAAGTGGAGTATATTAATGCCAGAGAGCGTTTTCTGGCTCAGTTAGAAGGGGTAACGGACCCAGAAGAAAAACGCCGTCGTATCGGTCACGAATTTATTAAAGTGTTTGAGGAAGAATCCCAAAGTTTGGGCCCTTTCGATTATCTCGCTCAAGGAACTCTTTATCCAGATGTAATTGAGTCCGCAGATACTAATGTGGATCCGAAAACGGGAGAACGGGTTGCAGTTAAAATCAAAAGCCATCATAATGTTGGCGGACTGCCCAAAAATCTTCGCTTTAAGTTGGTAGAACCCTTGCGCAAGCTGTTTAAAGATGAAGTGCGTAAGGTGGGAAGGGTGATTGGGTTGCCGGAAGAAATTGTTCGCCGCCATCCTTTTCCCGGACCCGGTTTAGCAATTCGCATTATTGGGGAAGTTACAGCAGAAAGGTTGAATATTCTCCGGGATGCAGATTATGTTGTGCGGGATGAAATCAGCAACAGAGGAATGTATCACGATTTTTGGCAAGCTTTTGCAGTCTTATTGCCCGTTCGCAGTGTGGGAGTAATGGGAGATAAGCGCACTTACGCTCATCCCATTGTTTTGCGCTTGATTACCAGCGAGGATGGCATGACTGCGGATTGGGCCAAGGTTCCTTACGATTTATTGGAGACAATCTCCAATCGCATTGTTAATGAGGTGAAGGGAGTTAATCGGGTGGTTTACGATATTACTTCTAAGCCTCCTGGTACCATTGAGTGGGAGTAACTATCAACTGTCAACTATCAACTGTCAACTGTCAACTGTCAACTATCAACTCTCAACTGCTATAAATGGCTGAAATTCCCCCTACCGATGCCGAACTGGCTGCTGCTTTGGAAACTCCTGTGGAGTTTAATTTTAAACTGCCCGATCCGGAAGATGAAGCTATCGAGGAAACGGACTTCGAGCAGCAAGTAGATCGGTTTTGGCAGGTTTGCGATCGCTTCGATCTGCAAACAGATATTTGGCGGGGAAGGATTCTCAGAACAGTGCGCGATCGCGAGAAGAAAGGTGGCGACGGTAGGGGAACCGGTTTTCTCAATTGGCTCAAAGCCAGGGAAATCACCAAAAGTCAAGCCTATGCTTTAATTGGACTGGCTAATAGTGCCGATACTCTCCTGGCAGAAGGCAAGTTAGACCCGGAGGCGATTAATAATTTTAGCAAGCGGGCATTTGTGGAAACCGCCAAATCTGCTCCAGAAGTGCAAAAAATGGTAAGCGAAGCAGCCCAAAAGGGCGATCGCATTACTCGTCGGGAAGTGAAGCAATTGGCGGATGAATGGACTGCCATGAGTTCGGAATTATTGCCGGACGAGGTGAAGGAAAGAGCAGCAGTGGGGGAACTGCCACCGCGCCATTTAGCTCCTTTAGTGAGAGAAATGGAAAAACTGCCCGACCTGCATCTAGAAACCATTCAACAAGAGGTAGCATCCAATCCCGATGTAGATACGGTAAAGATGCTGACTACAGATGCCAAGAACTTAGCTAAATATTTAGATGCGGCAGCCCAAGTACAGGTACTGCGCCAGTCCAATTTAGATTTGGAAATGGCCTTAGAGGAAGCTTTACGCTTAGATTGCTTGAATACTACTGCGGATTTGGTGAAACAGGCCACTCAATTAGAGCAAACAGTGGCCAAACTCTATACTACCTGGAAGCGGCTGGGAAACTTAGCCGATCGCTTATACGTGGATACTGGAGCCAGCAATCCTCATCTCAGGCATCTGCTCACTTGTCTAGAATCCCTCAGTGGGGATATTATTGAAGTTCAGTTAGACGATGGTGGGCCTCGCGTGGTACGTTTGAAATTGATGGCGGATTGAAATTTAATCAAGCTAAAATGCTCCTAACTAGAGGGATAGCAACGGCCAAAGGGATTGTAAGATGGAGGAGCTGTTTGAATAAAATGAATACAATGGTTTTGGGGCAGAAGTGCGGTTAATATATTCACTATCAACTGTCAACTGTCAACTATCAACTGCTATAATGGCTCCAGATGGATGGAAGTTCGGTCTTTTAGAGCGGTTCTGGCAATCGGCAACTAAATCAATGGAGAATTTTTCGTGACTATTTACGTTGGTAATTTATCCTACGACGTAACCGAAGAGAATCTTACAGAAGTCTTTTCCGAATACGGTAATGTGAAAAACATAACTATGCCTACGGATAGAGAGACAGGGCGAGTCCGAGGTTTTGGATTCGTAGAAATGGAAACGGACGAGGAAGAGGAAAAGGCGATCGCTGAATTAGATGGGGCTCAATGGATGGGTCGGCAAATGCGAGTCAACAAGGCTAGACCGAAAGAAAAGAGAAGTAAAGGTGGTTTTAACAATCGTTTCTAACTCTTTTAACTAGCTAATTTAATTGGAATCCCCATTTCAGTTAAGGTCAGCAAATAAATTAAAAGATGCTTCTGGGAAGCTAAGGGAGTCTCTCCACAAAGCAAGTAACCAGAGGCTCTTTGCTAAATTGATGAGGTAATAATGGCGAAAAGACGCAATTTAAAAAGAGAAAAAGCAGAACGAAATAAAGCATACGCTCGCAGGTTTCGCAAAACGTCTTCGCGACGTTTTTCTCGCTTTAGTAGAAATGATGGCAATAGTGATAAGAAGCAAGAGGGAACTCCAGCAGCGGCTACTTAGTAATAAAGAAGGGGTTGACTTTCAAAATAGATGTTTTATCTATCTATACCCTTTTCTTTATACCGGGTGCGGTCAAAAACAGTTGAATTCTTAATTCTCAATAGTCGCGGCTTAACCTGAAAGTTAGGCAGCCCAGACTTGCCCTGCCCTTCGGCTACGCTCAGGGACCGCGTAGTCGAAGGGGGGCTACCCCACAATTGACTTTCTACATATTCAGACCCAAACAACTACTTTTGACCACACCCCTTTATACCTGCATAAATATGCTTTTGATAGCAGATTTAGTTTCTGGACTAAATAAGAGAGTTTACTGATTAGCTGGGTCTACTCCTTTTTGATTGATTGATAATAAAATTAAATTTAAATAAAATTTAAAACAATGCTATAGATAAAATAGTATTGGTACTTTATCTAACTATAATTTAATTGTTCCAAAACATATCCTCCATTTATAGTCTTTGATACCAAGTTACGTTCAAAAACAACATCTATATAGCAATTAATAGAAACAGATTTTATCTGCCTTTTAAGCTGAATAAACTAAGCAAATTAACTTGGGCTACTTTAATTCGAGCTTATTATTAGAAATATATATCTATAGCGCTACGCGCAATTCAAAATTCAAAATTCAAAATTCAAAAATAGACTATGACTAGGTTTCAGGCTTTATTAATGTCCTAACCTAAATGGGTAGTGCTATAAAATTGAGAAAAAATAAAAATTGGTGATTAAAGCTATCAAAATATGCTAAATATAAAAAAGAAGATGAGTGGAAGCAATATGGATATTCAAGAAGCATTGCAATTAGTAGATGCTGCCCTTCACCATAAAATGGCCAGGCACATCAAAGAAGCAGAAGCTGTCATAGTTGAGGGAATTTGGCAAGGTCAGACTTATGCCAGAATGGCAAATAGTTCCAGGTATTTATGTAACTACTTACAGGGAACGGTAGCACCAGATTTATATATGTATCTTGGGTTAGCTGTAGATAAAAAAGTCAATAAAAGTAATTTACGGCAGATAGTTGAAAATGACTTGAAAAAACTCTATGGGGGAGGAGTAAAACTAGCAACATCTTCAGAGGAAGATGACCTAGGTTTAGCTAATTCTAATACCAATCTGGAAAAGGAAATTGGTGAAGAAATACCCTACCGAGATTGGGAAAATTCACCCGATGTTTCTCTGTTTCAGGGTCGCACAGCAGAACTAGATACTCTCACGAAATGGATTACTGAAGATAAAACCAGACTGATAGTAGTTAGTGGTATGGCGGGCATTGGTAAAACCTTTCTAGCTAAAAAACTAGCAGCAGAAATAGAACAAGAGTTTGAAGTGGTTATTTGGCGCTCCCTCAGTCAGCTGCCAACTCTTGACAATCTCTTAGCAGAATTGCTCTCAGTCTTTCGTTATAGGGTACCTGAGAAGGAAGAAAAGAAAATCGAGCAATTGATGAAGATATTGAAGGCTCGCCCTTGTCTGCTCGTTCTGGATGGCTTAGAGGCAATGTGGGCAGAACGGGAGTTAGTTGGTAGTTATCGAGAAGGCTACAGTAACTATCAAGAACTGATTGCTACGGTAGCTCAAAGAAATCATCAGAGCTGCTTATTAATTACCTCTCAGGCGAAACCAAAAGAAATTGTGCCTCTAGTAGGGGAAAATGGACCGGTACGCATTTTTCCTTTAACTGGACTAGATGACTCAGCAGCAGCTAAAATCTTTGAAGATTATCAGTTAGAAGATAAATATACATGGCAAAAGCTGAATCAAAAATTGTATTCTGGGAATCCCCATTACCTCAAAGTAGTAGCGGATACAATTAAAGAATTGTATGAAGGGCAAGTTAGTCAATTTCTCGAGTTGAATACTTTAGCCTTTGGAGAAATTCACCTCCAGTTGAAAAAGCAATTTGATTCCTTATCGAAGTTGGAAAAGAGTATTCTTTATGAGTTAGCCCTAGTAGGAAAACCAGTTTCCAGCAAAAGTTTAATCAATATTCTGGCTGGAGATGCCAATATGTTGTTAAATTTAGAACGAGGAAGTTGGATTGAAGCTTTGAATTCTCTAATTCGCCGTTCTTTACTAGAGAAAACAGAGGAAGATAAGGCAACCTGTTATTATCTAGGGAACCTTTGGCAGGAATTTATGAATAGAATCATGTTTGAGTCTATTTATAAAGGGGAAATAGAACCGATTATTGCCGAACCCAATAAAATTGAAGCAAAAATAAATATTTTGCGCAGTCATCTAATTGTCAAAATAGATAGGGTTCATCATCCTGTGATTGAATCTATTATTGCTAATATCATGCTATTATTCAATCACAACCAAGAGCTAGCTCAGAAAAAGTTGGCTGAAATTGTGGCGACTCTGGAAGAAAAACAGCAAACATCCTCCATCGCCTTAGAATATGCCTTAGATAATTTGCATAACTTAGGCCAATTGGTTAGCTCTAATTAGGGTTGGCTCTGCGTCTCTGTGACATAGGATTTCGGCAGGTGAACACCTGTTAGACCTAGTAGGGTGCGGGCGCTAAGAGCGGCGCGAAGCTGGGCGCTTGGATCTAGTTTTAGTAGGTTAGGTAGAGCGATAGGGAAACCCAAATCAACTTAGGCTTGTTGGGTTTCGTGACCTCAACCCAACCTACAATTTATATCAAATCTACCCCCTCCCCT
>JH610804.1 GCA_000252485.1 Prochloron didemni P4-Papua_New_Guinea
GGACTTTTAACATATAGGGGTAACCACCGGAAGATAGCCCCGTTTGATTTGTTCTTGCTTGAGGTAATCTTCTAAAAGAGTGCGGAGGATGGTTCCTTTGGGGGTCCAGAGGGGTAAACCGGGTCCGACGGGGTCAGAGAAAATAAACAGTCCCAGTTCCTTGCCCAATTTGCGGTGGTCTCGTTTCTGGGCTTCCTGTTTGCGGCGCTTGTATTCTGCCAGTTGTTCTGGAGTTTCCCAAGCAGTTCCGTAAATGCGTTGCAGTTGGGCTTTGGTGGCATCGCCGCGCCAATAAGCCCCGGCGACACTTTCTAAGTCAAATGCTTTAGGGTTGATGTCTGCCGTACTTTCTATGTGGGGTCCGGCGCAGAGGTCCCACCATTTATCCCCTAAATGATAGATGCTGATGGGTTCTTGGATGCCAGCGAGAATTTCCAGTTTGTAGGGTTCCTGGATTTGTTCGATGCGCTGTTGGGCTTCAGTTCTGGGGACTTCTTCCCGAATCACTGGCAATTTTTGCTTGACGATCTTGACCATTTCCTTTTTGATGGCCTTGAGGTCTTTTTCCGTTAAAGGTTCTGGCAGGTCAAAATCGTAGTAAAAGCCGTATTCTGTAGTGGGACCGATAGTTACTTGGGCTTGGGGAAACAGGGTTTGTACTGCCATAGCCATGACATGGGAGGTAGTATGCCGGATTTTTTGTAAAGATTCCGATTCGCTGCTGCGGGGCAGTTTGATGACATCCGCTGGTTCTGCTGCGGGTAGGGGCTGTTTAACCATCCAAGTACTTTTTTGTTAATCCCTTTGAGTTGCTTGTTTATCTATTATATCCCATAGCAGTGGATAGTGGATAGTGGATAGTGGATAGTGGATAGTTGACAGCTCCTGAGGTCGAATTCAAAATTCAAAATTCAAAGTTCAAAATTTAATTCGTGACGAACATCTGGGCTATTATGCCCCCTACTGTACTCGCCTTATTCCTCTTGGTTCTTAGCTTGTTCTCAATTTTCAGATTCGGTCGAGTGGATAGTTGACAGTGGATAGTGGATAGTTGACAGTTCAGCAACCTGGCAGTTGCTCTCACTCAATACTTAACAGGTTCATAGGCTGGGATAGCTGGTATATAATGTACCTCATGAGTCCACGAAACCCTATCTATATGTTTAGAGGCGATCGCGCAGGGATCTGCTCCGCAGCACGCGCAGGGATCTGCTCCAGCAGCAAGGGCTTGGAGGGAAGGGCACACAGCTGTCTCCCCCTACAGGAAATATTAAGATATCATGATATTTTGTTAAGCATTGTAAATAAAGCTAAGATAGAGTAAAGATTGGGAGTAAATATGGCGGTAGTTCTTTCTTGACATCGCTTACTCAAAGAAAACTGGCCGGTGTGCGTGAAGTGGCGGTATCTGGAAAAAAAGGCTGAAGATTAGATTCCCTCAAGATCCCCAGTTTGGTAAACTGTATAGAATAACTAAGAAAAGTAATTTTTTCCCAATTTATAAATATAACGCGCAAATTTAATATTTTCTGGAGGAAAATTTCCATGTTACATCTTCTTTACATTCTCTTTTTTGTGGTAATTGCTTTTTTGGCCATTAACAATTTAATTCGCAACTTGATCACCTTGGGTGCAGAGTCCCGCCGCTACCCACCAGCTGGCTATGGTAGAAGCTATGCTGGTGTTGGGGGTTATTCTCGCTCGAAAAAAGTACTTCACCCAGAATTATTGGATGAGTCCGGTAAACCCATTGATGAGCCTCTTTTGGTGATGCGCTCTGTTACAGTGGATGATGCTCGCAAGCAACTGGATGCTCTTTATAATGCTTCTCCCAGCAAAAGACCGGAAGGGGAAGAGTAGATATCTCCCCCCCTTGGTCCCCCCCACTGGGGGAAATAGGAAATAGGCCACTGGGGGAAATAGGAAATAGGCCACTGGGGGAAATAGGAAATAGGCCCACTGGGGGAAATAGGAAATAGGCCCACTGGGGGAAATAGGAAATAGGCCACGGGGGGAAATAGGAAATAGGCCACGGGGGGAAATAGGAAATAGGCCACTGGGGGAAATAGGAAATAGGCCACTGGGGGGAAATAGGGGGAAATAGGGGGGAAATAGGGGGGAGTTTTAATTGTAGGGTGGGCAATGCCCACCTTGCGTTTTTAGGTACTGGACCCACTTTGCTCTATATATGAGTTACTGTATTAATCCTCACTGCAAAAAGCCGCAAAATAGTAAAACAACTGATTTTTGTCGCAGTTGTGGCAATAAATTATTGCTCAAAGACCGTTATCGCGCTGTTAAACCTATCGGACAAGGGGGTTTTGGCAAAACTTTCCTGGCCACTGATGAAGATAAGCCTTCTAAACCCTATTGCGTCATTAAGCAGTTTTTTCCCCAAATTGAAGGAACTGATGCCATTAAGAAGGGGGCAGAGTTATTTGCTCGAGAAGCAATGCAGTTAGAAGAGTTGGGGGAACATGAACAAATTCCCGCACTTTTCGCCTATTTTGCTGAAGATTCTCGTCAATATTTGATTCAGGAATTTATTGACGGGGAAAATTTAGCTGGAGAATTGGCTGATTCTGGTGCTTATGATGAAAGTTATATTATTAGTTTGTTGCAAGATTTATTAAAGGTTTTAGAATTTGTCCACTCCCGCAATGTAATTCATCGAGATATTAAGCCAGAAAATATTATTCGCCCTCAAGATAATGGGCAATTGGTTTTGGTGGATTTTGGTGCGTCGAAAGCAGTGACTGCTGGGACTTTAGGACAGGTGGGAACGGCCATTGGTTCTGTGGGCTATGTCGCGCCAGAACAAGCAGTGGGAAGGGCAACTTTTGCTAGCGATATTTATAGTTTGGGGGTGACTTCTATTCATCTTTTGACTGGAGTTAATCCTGGGGAACTATACGATAATTATCAGGGGGTTTGGCAGTGGAGGAATTATTTGCAGAAGGGGATAAGTAATGGCCTTGCTCAAATTCTTGATAAGATGTTAATAGATAATTCTCAGCTCCGCTATCAATCTGCTGGAGAAGTTAGACCAGATTTGGAGAAGTTGGTAAATATTCCTCCTACACAACCTTTTAAGGTGGAGTTGGATTTGGAGTTGGAGCAGTTAAAGAGGGAAAGACTAGAGAGAGAGAAAAGTAAATCTCAGTCTTCTGTAACTCCTCCCGTTTCTGAATCTAATCAGGATTTGGATTCCCAGTTGGAGCAGTTAAAACAGCAATTTTCTCAAAAGTTTGAGTGATATTTTTAAACCGCAGACTTCGGCTCCGCTCAGTCGAACGATGAACACAGATGAACACAGATATTTTAATTGTAAATGGTAGGATAGGGTTAGAAACCGGGTTTCTTTAACAAATCTAGGTATAAATCCGAAAATAATGGCAGAAACCCGGTTTCTTGGCTGAAATCTATTTTAGTAACAAATATTTTTGATTTGATATTGCCATAGATTCTGGCTGGTGCGTTACTATTCACAGGCAAGATGCCATTCACAGGCAAGATGCCATTCACAGGCAAGATGCCTGTGCCACGGGAATTGTTTTTTTCAACAAACAACAAAATTTCCAAGAGGGTAAAAAAATAGATTATTTTAATAAACGAATAAAACCAGCTTGTTCAAAATGCTTATCGGTGGTAAAAGCTTTTGTAATATTTTCCTGTTGCATTACCACAAAACTAATACAATCTGTTAAACCCCAAGACTTATCCAATCGCGACTGATATAAAGCCAGCGCATCATTCAATAAACCATCGCTCAATGAGATAACTTCAACATATTTTACTTTAGCAATATTAGCAATAAAATGATCAGTATTCTCTCGTACCATCGGAGAACACAAAGCATCACCAACTTCTAGAAGAATAAATTTAGTGGTGACAAAATTATAGTTTTTCTTGATTAAATCCAGACGTATTTTTATCGCCAAATCATGCCAAACATCATCTTTATTGAGCAAAGCAATCCAAGCCGCAGTATCAACAAAAACTTTATTGATTTATTCCATCGTTCTCTTAGGTGTACCATGAATATAGTGGTCATGTTGTTCGGCAAGGTCTGGAATACCGGTACTAACCTGGCATCTTTCCAGCAAAGCCCCTAACTCATCCTGCTCCTCTTGTTGCTTTGGCCTGCGGCTTTTCAACAATTGATAAAACTCTTCTAAATCTTCCTCAGATAAATAATCTAATTCCGCTTTAATTAATTCTTTAATACTCATGTAACAACCTCTTAATGGGTGCGGTCAGAACCTCATGTCCGTCTATATCGTACTTATAATTATACAATGATAATGCTAGTGGACATGATATGAAATCAAAAAATGTTTGCGTAAGATATAATCATGTCGGCTTGACACAGCTAAAATGGTAGTCTGGATTTAGACTAACGGTTGGGGTTAGAAACCGGGTTTCTGACCAAAATTTGAGCAATTTCCCCTAAAATAATAGAAGAAACCCGGTTTCTTCGCTGAATAATATGATTTTCCTTCCTGCTATATCTGTAGCATTCTTTTTTAGATTTGATATAAGATCTGGTTTTTTCAGAATATTGTAATTGCAGGGAGTCAGGAGACTTATAGAGACTGCTTTTGACGGAGGCGATAGATGCTGTGGTGGGCAATGCCCACCCTACTAAAAAACTATTCACGGGCAAGATGCCATTCACGGGCAAGATGCCATTCACAGGCAAGATGCCATTCACGGGCAAGATGCCATTCACGGGCAAGATGCCATTCACAGGCAAGATGCCATTCACAGGCAAGATGCCTGTGCCACGGGAATTGTGTTTTTTTCAACAAACAACAAACAACAAATAACAAACAACAAACAACCAACAACAACAAACAACAAACAACAAACAACCAACAACCAACAACCAACAACAAACAACCAACAACAAATAACTAACTATCCACTTTCAACTGATTGAAGAGATTTTGCCAATTTACTGTTCCTGGTTCTCCTGTTTCTCGCACTTCCAAAGTCTTATTGCAAGCAGACGGTAATTCTATTGCTTCTACACATAATCGGGCGATCGCCTCCCGACTCACTTGTCCTTTCATGTTATCTCCTTGTTCCACCAACAAGGTTTTATCTCCCGGTTTCTCGGTTAAGGCGCAGGGTCGCACAATAGTATAAGGGAGACCGCTTTTTCTCACTACTTCTTCTCCTCGCAATTTCCAAGTGAGAATACCTCCTAATTGCTTGTTCATTCTCACTGCTGGAGGTTCTTCTGCTAAATTTAATCCCGGACGACCGGGACGAGTGACTCCGGCGGAACTAATTAAAATAAACTGAGGAGTAGGTTTGCCTCCGTATGCTTTGATGGATTCTATTTCTAAGTTGAATGTTCCCGGCTCGAATTGGGGATTTAGGACTCCATCGTACTCGAATTTGCTCAACATGAACTGCATGGAGTAGATTGTACTAGAGTCGAAATCCCCTGCGTCGGGAACACTTTTGGCTCGAAATACGGGAATTAAATCTTGAAAAGGAATTTTAATAGTAGTCCAGAAATCGGAGACAGTGTTGAAAGAATAGCAATAAGCAATGCCATCCCATTTTCCTTCACAACGGGTAATAAATTTATAGCGTTTGCCATCTCCTTTGATTCGCAGTTCAATACCTTGATAATTAGATAGGTCCCAAGGAGGGTTAAAGTTGCGAGTGCGGACGGAAGCGAATCCCCCGGAGTTGGCGGTGGAAATATTACCTGCGAACACAGCAGTTTTATCTGCAAGGAGAATATTGCTTTGACTCACTCCGCCCATGACCACATCATCTAGGGCACCCCAGGTTTCCTTTAAGTTTTGAGAGAGGTTTTGGGACTGGTTTTTAAAATCGAATAGCAGTCTTTCTCCCGGCTGCAGATTTTTGCTCTTTTTAGCTGCTTTGACTAGGTTTTGCATCCCTTTATATTCTACAATTTTAGGAGTATCTACCACTTTCGGGAGATAAAATTTTATCCCTTGATAGTATTTTTCCCGGTTGGGGGTGTCTCCTTCTACCGGTTGGACGCGGGTTCCGGTGCAGCAGATAATGGCAGAAACTGACTCCATCAGGGGAGGAGTGAGGGTTTTGGGAATGGTGATGTCTGCTTCAAATAGTTCTACTTTTTCCCCGAGGATGGTTTTGGCTTTGGCTGCATCCCTAACTAAGGCTCGCACTCGATAACCGCGATCGCTTAGTTGGCGAACTACCCGCTTACCTACGCCTCCAGTTGCTCCAACTACAAGAATAATACCCATGTTGTTGCTTGCTAGTTGATTTGTGGATTGTTGTTTCCTTCTAGTAAATAGTCTTTGCAGGCAATTGAGAAATGGAATTACTTCAAAAAAGGTTAGGGTTTGCCACAATCTACCTGATTTCCATTTATTGGGATTTTCTTCTGTCATCAACAACTCCTTATTTAATAACTTCTCAGTGACCAGTGACCAGTGACCAGCGAGCAGTTTTCAGTTTTTCACAATTTGGTCACCTTTGTGTAAAATCAGAAACTTTACAATTATTTTTTGCGAGGACAGCCCAGAGGGCTATCCCACAGGGGGATTTTTTAAATCTTTAACAATTCTATCATAGACAACTATCAACTATCAATTCTCAACTATCAACTGTCTTGAGGTCTTGTCTGTTTTGTTGGGGCAATCCTCGCAAACAACTTAATTTTCCTTCCAAACAGAGAACTGGATGAAGAACTTTGAGATTAATTCCAGATTAACTCACAGGCATCTTGCCTGTGCCACAAATTTGGTAAAAGTTGGTTAAGTCTGGTTTTCTTTTGAGGGTGAGTATAAGATTGAGTTTTGAGCTAAACTAAATAATAACGCAGATGAGGAAATAGCGATCGCGGCTATAGCCAAGATTACATGGGCGGTGATGTAGCTCACAAGTTCTGGAAGCTCCTATAGGAACTGACAGCTCATGAGGTGATTGTCAGCAAGAGTTATTCTCGGTAAATGAAGATGAAGATCCACATGCCATTCTGGGAACCTTGATGAAAAATCTGAGTCAGTATAGTTAAAGCAATGGCGATCGCATTTATTTATAGCATTTCTTGGACTCATGAGGTAGATCTATAGATACAATGGGTCCAGTGACCAATCGAGAATTAAATCTAATTACTAACTAGCAAGCAAATGACTACCGAAAGAGAATATCAAGGATGGCAAGGGAGAAACCGTAAATTCAGACGGAAGGGTTCCCCCAATATTGCGTCCTTGCTCATCTTAGCACTATTTACAGTATCTGCCATGACTGTCTGGAAAGAACATCGCGAGGAAATCAATCTTGCCTTGAATAATTTGTTAAAGAGTTATCAAGGAGCTGACTCCGAGGAATTATCTCAAGCTAATCAAAATCAAAGAGAAGCAATCGCCCCCAGTAAACCTGCCAAGAACTCGCTGGGAGAAAGAAATCTTCAACCAGGTGCAAGTAATAAAATTAGCAAGCTCAACTTTGCCTTAATCGATAAAAAAGCAGCTTCTCTTAAATATAAGGGTAACTCGGTTTCCGAACTAGCTTCTATCCTCGGTCAACATGCCAAGACAGAAGCAGAAAAAGCCCGAATTATCTATACTTGGATTGCCTATAATATCGATTATGATGTACCAGCTTATTTGAGAGGGGAATACGGAGATGTAAGTGCCAAAGGAGTGCTTCAAAGTCGCAAAGGAGTTTGTTCGGGCTACGCTAATCTTTACAAAGCTTTAGCCAATAAAATGGGTTTGAGTGCCGTAGTTATTAATGGCTATGCTAAAGGAGCTAGCTATAGCGTTGGGGATGAAACAGATATTAATCATGCTTGGAATGGAGTGCTAATTAATAAGCAATGGTATTTACTAGATGCCACTTGGGGTGCAGGTACTACCAATAACAATAAATTTAACCGGGATTTCAATCCCTTCTATTTCGCCACTCCTCCGGAGCAGTTTATTTACAATCACTTTCCCGAAGAAAGAAAATGGCAATTACTAACCCAAGCTTATTCTAAAGCACAGTTTGACAATTCCCCTCAAATATCTTCCTCATTTTTCAAGCAAGGACTCAGATTGATTAGTCACAATACCCACACTATCCAAGCTGACGGTAGTGCAGAAATTATCTTAGGAGCTAATAAAGATACCATTGCTTTGTCTAGACTGAAACGAGGTTCCCAAAAATTAGATCGAAACTACAGTATTGTCCAGCAAAGAGATGGTCAACTTATTGTCCGGGCTACTTTTCCCGAACCAGGTAACTACGAACTAGAAATTTTTGCTAAACCCAGAAATAAAGAAGGTTTGTATCCCCAGGTTGTCACTTATAAAGTAATTGCCCAAGGAACAGGGCAAGAATTTCCCCGCACTTACGCTCAGTTTGCCGAGTATAACGTGGAGTTGCAAACTCCGGTACAGAAGTACTTGCCTAGTAATAAATCCGTGAACTTCAAATTGAAAGTTCCCAATGCTATCTCAGTGCAAGTAATCGACAAATCTTCCAATGATTGGACTCAACTTACTGCTGATAGTAACGATGTATTTGGAGGTAAGGCATTTGTTAGTTCTGGCAAAGTACATGTAGTTGCTCAGTTTCCTGGAGATGAACGATATTGGTCTTTAGTGGAATATATCGCAGTTGATAATTGATAATGGATAGTTGATAGTTGATAGTGGATAGTTGATAGTTATATAGCAACCAGTTGGTTGCTCTCACTCAATGTCTTGAATAAACACGTTCATAGGCCATAGGACTTACGCAGAAACCGGGTTTCTCTACGAAAAATCCTAATTTGAGCCGTTTTATCCAGGTCAGAAACCCGGTTTCTAGGTTTGTTTGCGTAAGTCCTGGGCCAGATACATAGATATACTTCATGACCAAGAAACCCTATAATTAATAAGGAGTTTTCTCAATGCAGCGGAATTTTAAAGCTATGTCCACTACTGAATTGAAAAGATATGCTCTCAAGTACCGTAATGAGGTTGAACCCCTCCGGGAACTTTATCGCAGGCGCACTCCTGATTCCGAAGCAACTTGGTTTAAGTTGCCAACAAGCAAAGAAGAGGAACAACAGCAGTTTGAGTTATTCAAGAAGATGATAGATGAGAAGGAAACTACTACTTAAAATATTCCTTTGAGGCAAGTTTCCTGGGCTTGTTGGGCGTTGCCCAGCCCTTCGACGACCCTCAGGGGCCGGGTCGCCGAAGGGTTTCGTGACGGAAACCCAACCTACGAGCTATCTGTAGGGTGCGGGCGCTAAGAGCGGCGCTTCGCGAGCGCAACGCACCACACCACTCATAGTGTCTTCAAGCAAATTTTGCGTAAGTCCTGACATTCAGACCCAAACAACTACTTTTGACCACACCCTGTAGGGTGCGGCACTGCCCACCACAACAACGTCTCAAAACATCTCTAGGACTTAGGCAGAAACCGGGTTTCTGAACTAAAACTCTGGATTTTGCCATTTTATCCTGACGAGAAACCCGGTTTCTAGGCTTGTTGGTGTAAGTCCTGACCTCAAAAGCAACATCTCAAAACACTCCAAAAGCTAAGGCAAATCACCAGCGGGGATATAGCGCTACGCGCAATTCAAAATTCAAAATTCAAAATTCAAAATTAGGCTATGGCTAGGTTTCAGGCTTTATTAATGACAATACCTAAATGCGTAGTGCTATAGCCCTCTTCTGTCACTCTCCGATTTTTCCTACTATTTGAAATTTCTCAAAAGTAGACTCATTGTACAATAGAACGAAAGACCATTGTATTTTTCCCAAAAATTACTTCCCCCTGAATTTATATGAAGACAAAAACGGCAATCCCATGCTAGATAAAGACTCTAGAATCTAGAAATAGCAAATGCTTTCGGAAAGTGACAGAAGAGGAATAGTAGTTATTCTTCACCGCGATCGCGATGTGATCGGGACCACAGCAGCACCCGCTCACAGTATTCAAGAAGGAGATTATCTCGTTCTCAACCCTTTGAAAAGCACTCGAGGGAGCCAACGCTATCTCATTCCCAGCTACATCAATTTAGATAACTATCATTCTGCGGCAATTTGGTGTCGCACTTTCAACGCCACCTTTGGTTCTGCTAGTCTCAACTAGTAGTCTTAACAATCACCAATTCAGGTGTATTGGTTTTATATATCTATCTAAATTGAGGAGAACCGAGCTTTAAAGTTCGGTTCTCCCTTTTCAGAATCTAAGAATAGAGTGTGGCAATTACCATCTTCAAAGGCCAAGAAACCGAATCAACAAATTTTCCTCAATGATTATTATGGGATTAAAGCAAATCAAAGGAGAAAAAAACATGGCTCTCGTACATTTACAACCTTGGCGCGACATCGATACCTTGAACCAGAGAATCAATCGTTTATTTGACGACGTACTCCCGGATATACCCTCATCATTTGCTCCCGCTGCGGAAATCTCGGAACAAGCAGATACTTATCAACTAAAAGTAGAAGTTCCTGGCATAGAAGTGAATGACTTAGATATTCAAGTCTCCAAAGATGTAGTTAGTATTGGCGGGGAGCGCAAACAAGAACCTAATAGCTCGGAAAATGGAGTCACCAAGAGCGAATTTCGCTATGGTAAATTTAAGCGAGTTATTCCCCTGCCTGGTGAAATTCAAAATGATAAAGTGGCAGCAGAATATAACAATGGCATCTTGAGCTTGACTTTACCCAAGACTGAAGCAGTGAAAACCAAAGTTGTTAAAGTCAAAGTCAATTAATTAGTCAAGTAGACTATTAATACAACTTCAACCTAAGCTGTCGGGACAAGGCATTGCCTTGCCCCTATATTCTTTTTGATGCTCCGATCGTATCTGAATATCAACTGTCAACTATCAACTGTCAACTATCAACTATCAACTGTCAACTATCAACTGTCAACTGTCAACTATCAACTATCAACTACCAAGTGTGGTAAATACCATCTTCAAAGGTAAAGAAACCGAATGAACAAATTTTTCCCAATGATTATTATGGGATTAAAGCAAATCAAAGGAGAAAAAAACATGGCTCTCGTACATTTACAACCTTGGCGCGACATCGATACCTTGAACCAAAGAATCAATCGCTTATTTGACGACGTACTCCCAGATATACCCTCATCATTTGCTCCCGCTGCGGAAATCTCGGAACAAGCAGATACTTATCAACTAAAAGTAGAAGTTCCTGGCATAGAAGTCAATGACTTAGATATCCAAGTCTCCAAAGATGTAGTTAGTATTGGCGGGGAGCGCAAACAAGAACTTAATAGCTCGGAAAATGGAGTTACTAAGAGCGAATTTCGCTATGGTCAATTTAAGCGAGTTATTCCCCTACCTGGTGAAATTCAAAATGATAAAGTGGCAGCAGAATACAACAATGGCATCTTGAGCTTGACTTTACCCAAGACTGAAGCAGTTAAAAACAAAGTTGTTAAAGTCCAAGTCAATTAATTAGTTTACTTGACTATTAATACAACTTCAATACCTACGCTGTCGGGACAAGGCATTGCCTTGCCCCATATTCTTTTTGATGATCTGATAATATCTGACTATCAACTGTCAACTGTCAACTATCAACTGTCAACTATCAACTACCAAGTGTGGTAAATACCATCTTCAAAGGTAAAGAAACCGAATCCACAAATTTTTCCCAATGATTATTATGGGATTAAAGCAAATCAAAGGAGAAAAAAACATGGCTCTCGTACATTTACAACCTTGGCGCGATATTGATACCTTGAACCAAAGAATCCATCGTTTATTTGACGACGTACTCCCAGATATACCCTCATCATTTGCTCCCGCTGCGGAAATCTCGGAACAAGCAGATACTTATCAACTAAAAGTAGAAGTTCCTGGCATAGAAGTGAATGACTTAGATATCCAAGTCTCCAAAGATGTGGTGAGTATTAGCGGAGAGCGCAAACAAGAACTTAATAGCTCGGAAAATGGAGTCACCAAGAGCGAATTTCGCTATGGTAAATTTAAGCGAGTTATTCCCCTACCTGGTGAAATTCAAAATGATAAAGTGGTAGCCTCATATAACAATGGCATCTTGAGCTTGACTTTACCCAAGACTGAAGCAGTGAAAAACAAAGTTGTTAAAGTCAAAGTCAATTAATTAGTCAAGTAGACTATTAATACAACTTCAATACCTAAGCTGTCGGGACAAGGCATTGCCTTGTTCCTATATTTTTTTTGATTATTTGATAAGATCTGACTCGACAATCATCAACCTGCCCAATCCAGTTCTGCTAGTTGAGACTAGCAATGTTGTTTGTTATTTGTTGTTTGATTTACTCCTTTTGTAGGGTGGGCATTGCCCACCACAAGGTCTAGATAAGTCAGACCAAAGAAAGTTTGTAGGGTGCGGGCGCTAAGAGCGGCGCTTCGCGGGGCGTAACGCACCGTCTCTATCAACCATTGACAACTATCTAACCAAGAAGTTATATTATAGAAGTGGGAAATTGTGTTGATTTATATAACAGGGTCTTAATCTAGATTAAAAGAAAATGTAGTTTTTGGCTAAAGTTGTAGTTATTTGAGATTCGATACTATTTTACAGGACTTACGCAGAAACCGGGTTTCTCTACGAAAAATCTTGATTTGAGCCGTTTTATCCAGGTCAGAAACCCGGAATAAGAGAGCTATTTGCGTAAGTCCTATTTTAGTTAGATTTTTATTGGATGTTATTCAATTGCGCTTGAGTAGACAAGACAAAATTTGGTTGTGGTGGGCGATGCCCACCCTACATTTCTGTGGCAATTTGGTGTCGTGTTTCCAAAGAAACCTTTGGTTCTGCTAGTTGAGACTAGCAATGTTGTTGGTTGTTGGTTGTTGGTTGTTTGTTGTCGGTTGTTTGTTGTTTGATTTACTCCTTTCGTAGGGTGCGGCACTGCCCACCACAAGGTCTAGATAAGCCAGACCAAAGTAATACAGAATAAGTTATAAGTTGTAGTTGTAGGGTGCGTTCGTAACGCACCGTCTCTGGTGGGCATGGCCCACCCTATATTTCACTATTTAGTCAAGAAGTTAGAAAACACCGTCTCTGGCGGGCAGTGCCGCACTCTACATTTCACTATTTAGTCAAGAAGTTAGAAAACACCGTCTCTGGTGGGCAGTGCCGCACTCTACATTTCACTATTTAGTCAAGAAGTTATAAAGCACCGTCTTTGGTGGGCAGTGCCGCACCCTACAATTCTATCGACTATCCACTATCAACTATCCACTATCAACTGTCCACTCGACCGAATCTGAAATCAAGGTTGAGGTAGTGCAACCAATTGATAGCCAAGGGATTCAGCCTTTTTAGAAATGTGTTTTAGAGTGAGTTGTTGATACTGTTGTTCATAATAATCAGCACCTTTATCTAAATACGATTCTTTAGTGGTCCACAAAGTATAAAAAAGACGGGCAGTTCGGCGACCCTCT
>JH610805.1 GCA_000252485.1 Prochloron didemni P4-Papua_New_Guinea
TTGGATTATTGCTGAACAGGAGTTCTAGATTCTCTTTAATAATGACAATCCAGTAAAATTGAAGGGTATTGTCTGACATGGGTTTACCGTCCCGATCAGGATAAATTATTTTCTCGGAGGAAGTTGGAATTAGTTGTTGTACCATGGTACTTTCCACTTTGGTGGTTTCACTATCTCTATAGTATAAGCTATAGGTTATATATATTGCAGTTGATAGTTGATAGTGGACAGTTGATAGTTATACAGCTTGCAGTGCAGTTCGGCTACGCGGTGGTCCCTGAGCGCTTACCCTGCCCTTCGACTTCGCGGTCCCTGAGCGCTTGCCCTGAGCGCTTGCCCTGAGCGAAGTCGAAGGGTAGCCGAAGGGTAGTCGAAGGGTAGTCGAAGGGTAGCCGAAGGGCACTGACCGCGTCGTCCAACTGCAACCGGTTGGTTGCTGTCACTCAATACTAAACAGGTTCATAGATCGTGATATAAGATGTACATATTGACCAAGAAACCCTATATCCTAACGCAATTTCTCCTTTTCCGAAAATAGTTTAGAAAAAACTCCGTTGTTTCTAACTCCGTTCATTACCTATACTTAATCAGCTCGTTTAATTGAGTTTGTCATTGATTTCTGTCAGATTGCGTCCTAAAATTTCTGCTATTTGTTCAATAGTCATTCCCATAGAGGACATGCGGTTAATTGCTTCATCAATGGTTTTTTCTGCTCGTTCAGCTTTTTGCTGTTCTTGTTGAGCCCTTTGTCGTTCTTGTTCAGCTTTTTGCTGTTCTTGTTGAGCCCTTTGTCGTTCTTGTTCAGCTTTTTGCTGTTCTTGTTCAGCTCTTTGTCGTTCTTGTTCAGCTCTTTGTCGTTCTTGTTCAGCTCTTTGTCGTTCTTGTTCAGCTCTTTCTTTTTGCTCCTGTCTCAGTCCATCTAACTCTACAAAGCTGTAGAACTTTTCCCCATCTGGTCCATAGATAGCTAAAGTTTCTGCCAGCAATTCAAATTTAATTCCCAGATTGGGACTAATCCAACCTTGAATTCCCTTAATACCTTCTAAAAGGTTATTTTTTCTGTACCATCCTTCTAAGGAATTGCCATGAGGATTATACACATAATATTCCTGGACTCCATAGTTTTGATAAAACTCAAATTTTGACCCCATTTCCTGGACAGTATTCCCAGGAGATATTATTTCAAACACTACAGTTGCAGCAATATGCTCTTCTTCCCATTGTTTGTAAGAACCTCGATATCCTTTTGGTCTGCCCAATACTATCATTATATCAGGAGCCCGACGAATTTTCTTGTTCCCTTGAATCGGATACCAAAGCAAGTCTCCCGCAACGAATACTTTTGGATTATTGCTGAACAGGAGTTCTAGATTCTCTTTAATAATGACAATCCAGTAAAATTGAAGGGTATTGTCTGACATGGGTTTACCGTCCCGATCAGGGTAAATTATTTTCTCGGAGGAAGTTGGAATTAGTTGTTGTACCATGGTACTTTCCACTTTAGCAGTTGATAGTTGATAGT
>JH610806.1 GCA_000252485.1 Prochloron didemni P4-Papua_New_Guinea
CGATAAATAACGCTCTCGGTGGGCATTGCCCACCCTACAATTATCTTTTGACCACTTGGGGGTTTGTTAGCGATCGCCGAGCTATTCCCAGCGTAGGTAAAATCAAGAATGCTTTATGCGAACACGGATCCCTAGCTGTGGCAGTTCAAGCAACTAGACTGTTTGCTGCTTACAAGAGCGGTGTTTTCAATGAATTTGCTCAAGGAAAGGTAAATCACGCTGTAAATATTGTTGGTTGGGACGATCAAAAACAAGCATGGCTAATAAAAAATTCCTGGGGTATTAATTGGGGAGAGAGCGGTTATATGTGGATAGCTTACGGTAGTAATCAAATTGGGTACGCCGCAGCATGGGTTGATGTGAAAGATAAAAATGCAATTCAGCCTTCACCAAAACCGGTTTGTAACACAATTTGGGGGTGTCCGTAAGAGTGTTGTATTATTATAGAATAATAGAGTTTGTCAAAAAAATGGTATAAAATCTTTGTACAAAGGAGAATATCATGAATATACAAAAACTTGCTTTAGAGAGTTTTCAAGAGTTGACTGTAGAGAAGCAAAAAGTTGCTTTAGATTTTATTAAATTTTTGCAATACCAGCAAGCACACCAACCCCTTAGCCCCAAAAGTTTAAGAGGATTATGGGCAGATCTGGATTTTTCCGTCACGGAAGATGATATTAGTACTGCTAGACAAGAAATGTGGGGCAATTTTCCTAGGGAGTTGGATTTATGAATGGTGTAGTAGTTGATACTCATGCCATTATTTGGTATTTACTAGAGTCTTCTAACTTATCTGATAACGCAATTGAGGCAATCAACTCAGCTGATAAAATTTATCTTTCTGCCATTTCTGTGGTGGAGATTATTTACTTACAAGAAAAGAAAAAAGTTCCTTTAGAGGCATTGCAACGTCTGAATCAGGCTTTAACTAATGTCAATAGCAATTTTCAGGTGGTTTCAATTGATTTGGATATTGCTTTAAATCTTTCTCAAATTAATCGACAGGTAGTACCTGAAATGCCAGACAGGATTATTGCTGCCACTGCATTATATTTAAACCTTCCCCTAGTCACTCGTGATAAATGTATCACCGCATCAATTATTGAAACCATCTGGTGATGAGTATCAATAAGGACGCAATTGAAATACAATCTGTCAAGCTATAATGGGAACCGCTCGGCTATTTATAGATTTTCCTTGGATATCAACTTGCTTGTGGTGGGCGATGCCCACCCTACAATTTTCTATTCTATTTGAATAGAAAGTATAGCGCTTCGCGCTCGCCTATTTACAGATTTTTCTGAGACTCCAAATGTATCAAGGGCTTCAAAATTTAGTTGTAACTACACCAATAAGCGAAGCGCTATATCTGCAAAGACAAGTTTCATTGTCGTTTCGGTGTTCCATATAAATAGTGGTCATGTTGAGCTGCTCCATCTGTAGGAAGTAGAGCCATTTCTTCCTCGGTCATATCTGCTTGAAAATTAGCCACCATCTTTAAAATTGATTCCCCTGTAGTTTGCTTCTTTTCCAAATAGCCTTTAATCCTGTCCTTGAGTCTCTCAAACACAAAATCCAGAGAATCATCTTCAACTTGATAATCCTCTAACTCAGGACAAACCAGCAAATATCCCGAATCCTTCTTTTCCAGAATAATATTTACTTGCTTCGACATTTCAACTAGCCCTCTCTTTTTCCTCTGCGAGTGGCACAGGCATCTTGCCTGTGACTTCCTCTGCGGTTTATTATTATTTCAGATCTTGATTCAGCTTTGCTAGCTACTCTATCGATAGATTAGGAAGTGGGTATTTCTGCTAGCTACTCTATCAATAGATTAGGAAGTGGGTATTTCTGCTAGCTACTCTCGACCGAATCTGAAAATTGACAACAAGCTAAAACCCAAGAGGAATAAGGCTTTTACAAGTAGGGGGCATTTTTTGCGGAGACATTCGTCAATTGTTAAATTTTGAATTTTGAATTTTGAATTTTGAATTCGACCTCAGGAGCTATCAATAGAAATGCTAGAGTAGGGTGCGGCACTGCCCACCAATATACTTGTAGGGAGACCAAGGTTGAATTTTAATTTCAATACAGTCAATTGTCGTTCCTAGATTCCATAAACAACGCTCTCGGTGGGCAATGCCCACCCTACAATTATCTTTTGACCACACCATATTAAGTCCATCCCGTCACGAAATAGAAGTTGTTATCTTGATAACATAGTCAAGAATTCCCAGAATTGATTCTATATTGCCAATAAAATGTTCTCCGGTCTCAATAGCCACAATATTGTTTTCTAATTTCATGAATTTCCACAAACTTCCCGTAGTCACTATCCCATAGATACAATTCACAGTTTGTTCTTTTTGCTGATTAAAAATTTGCGCTGCCACCATTTCAGCGACACATTGAGGAATACCAGATTGAAGATTGTCATTTTTTGCTTCTACGAGAATAATAACTGGAGCTATTATTTCTAATTGTCTGGGAGAATCACTAATTAGAAAATCACATCTACCGCTCAATCCTCTTTCTTTATCGAGATTAAAATCTCTACCAGAGAAAATACTAATTTGGCGATTGAAATTTTTTCTCATTTCAATTAATATGGGAGCGATAATCATTTCCGATCGCGCTTTTTCCGTATTTATCTCTAAAGCAAGAGGAATATTTTCTTCTAAGATTTCCCTCAACAGAGAACTGGGAGCAACTGGTTCTACTCCCTGAAATAATTCTACTCGTTCTTGAATAATTAAATTAAATTGATTTTCTAGTTCTTCAAGAGTAAAATCCCTATAGGACATAATCCTCAATCCTTTCTACTTAATACAATGCTTTTGGTGATAGCAAAACCCAACAATAATCTCTTTGGCTGTTGGGCGGTCCCTGCACTTCGACTACCCTTCGACTACCCTTCGACTTCGCTCAGGGCAAGCGCTCAGGGCAAGCGCTCAGTGACCGCGTAGCCGAAGGGTTTCGTTACTTCAACCCAACCTACAATTCAAGTTAAATATATATGGTGGGCGATGCCCACCCTACGATGCACTTAAGACAATAGTTCAACAAAATCAAATAAAAAGTTGAGCAATCCCAGCAATATTGTCATTCCCCTACCCCTAGGTTGTAAGGTAGACAAGGGGTGAAAAACCGTTTTCTGACTGAAGAAACTGGTTACCGCACTGGTTACTGGTCACTGCTATATAAAGCCAGCGCTGTTTAAAATGAACAAAAAAAGCCTATGACCACAAGAGTTAAACACAGCGAACTGCGACAGTTAGTCTGCAGCCAATTGGAAATACTGCTGGAAAGAGGAAACCTAGAAGGGGCAAAAGCACTATTATTGCCAGTGCAGCCGGTAGATATTGCCGAAGCAATTGAAGGGTTGCCAGAATCAATACAAGTGCTAGCCTTCCGCTTGCTCGCCAAAGCAGAAGCAATAGAAGTATATGAATATCTGGACTCTAGCGTACAACAAACTCTGATTCAAGATTTCCGCAACCAGGAAGTACTAGATATTGTGGATAAAATGTCTCCAGACGACCGAGCCAGGTTGTTCGATGAACTGCCAGCCAAAGTAGTTCGCCGCCTGCTGTCCCAACTCAGTCCCAAAGAAAGGGAAGCCACAGCCCTACTGTTAGGATATGAAGAGGATACGGCAGGGCGAATTATGACCCCTGAATATATCTCTCTAAAAGAAAATTTAACTGTTACAGAAACCTTGGAGCGAATTCGTAGTTTAGCTAACGCTTCTGAAATTATCTATTATCTTTATGTCACCGATATTTCCCGTCATATCAAAGGTATAGTTTCCCTGCGAGATTTGGTTCTTTCCTCCCCCGACAAATCCTTGACAGAAATCATGACTCGGGATGTAGTTTGGGTCAGTACCGATACCGATAGAGAAGAAGTAGCAAGACTGATTCAACGCTACGACCTTCTGGCCCTCCCAGTAGTGGATCGGGAGCAACGTTTGGTGGGAGTAGTAACAGTAGATGATACTATAGATATTTTAGAAGCAGAAGCCACGGAAGATATTTACGCACTAGGCGGAGTCCAGTCGGATGGAGACAACTATTTCCAACTAAATCTCCTGACAGTAGCTCGCAAGCGAGTGGTTTGGTTATTTGTCCTCTTACTCACCAATACAGTAACGGGAACTATTATCAACGCTCAAAAGGATCTTTTGCAACAAGTAGTAACTCTGGTGGCATTTATCCCTCTGCTTACGGGAACAGGGGGAAACGTAGGAGCCCAGTCTTCCACCGTAATCATTCGGGGCTTAAATACAGACACCATGAATAATATGGGACCGGGACCGGTGATTTTCCGGGAAGCATTAGCTGGAATTTTGCTGGGTTCTATTCTCGGCTTTTTAGCTACTATCTGGGCTGTTTGGTTGCAAGGAGATTGGTTTTTGGCTATAACAGTAGGATTGAGTTTAGTGGCCATCGCCCTCTTAGCATCCGTAGCTGGTTCCGGTTTGCCGTTTTTGTTTCGCCACTTCGGTCTGGACCCCGCTCTCATGTCTGCCCCCTTCATCACTACAGCGGTAGATGTTTTAGGAGTACTGATTTATTTTAACATTGCCCGACTGGTTTTAGGGCTTTGAGCGCTTTAAATTAACAATAGACTATTAACAATAGATAAACCAACCAGGACTTACGCAAACAAACCTAGAAACCGGGTTTCTCACCGGGATAAAATGGCAAAACCCAGAGTTTTGGTTTAGAAACCCGGTTTCTGCATAAGTCCAACCAACTATAAAATTATCAAAGGTCGCGAAAAATTAATGAAAGAATTTCTGGAGAACCTTTCCCGCTTTCCTCGCCTTCTCATCGGTTTAACTCTCGGCATCTTCTTAGCCTTTTTCGAGAGATTCAAACCTCTCCTCAAAAACCCAGTCACGGCGATCGCTCTCTTGGGAGGATCGATCGGCATATTGGCATTTTTCTTTTTCACCCTGCGAGCCATGCTCGGTCTAACAGCAGTATAAACTAAGATCGGCCCAATAGTTTGTAACAGGGGGCAACATCATGGCTAATAGCCGTCGAGTTTCTCGCGTTTCCTCGCTCATTAAACGCGAAGTGAGCCAAATGTTGCTCAATGGCATCAAAGATGATCGAGTTGGTGCTGGCTTAGTCAGCATCATTGATGTGGATGTTTCCGGGGACTTGCAACATGCCACCATCTTTGTCAGTATCTATGGCACTGAAGAGGCCAAAAAAGCTACTATGGAAGGGTTAAATTCTTCCGCAGGCTTTGTCCGCCGGGAACTCGCTCATCGTATCAGGTTGCGAAGAGCCCCAGAAATTGTCTTTATGGAAGATAATTCCTTAGAAAGGGGTGATTACACTCTCAACCTCTTAGAGACCATTAGCAAAGCTCGCCAACAAAAGGAGGAAGTATTAACCATGAATGATGAAAGCAATTATTAAATGTTTTCTCATTGATTTATTCTCGCCTCCCTAACTGCAATCCCCTATCCCCCCTTGATCCCCCCTTGATCCCCCCTTAATAAGGGGGGTGGGGGGACTTTTTAAGATGGAGACTTTTCAGTTTGTAGGGTGGGCATTGCCCACCACAAGGTCTAATTTTAGTCTAGATAAGCTATAGCAATGAGCAATGAACACTCTCGCGTAGCGGTCCCTGCACTTCGGCTACCCTTCGGCTACCCTTCGACTTCGCTCAGGGCAAGCGCTCAGGGCAAGCGCTCAGTGACCGCGAAGTCGAAGGGCAGTGCAGGCAATTAACAATGAACACTCTCGCGTAGCGGTCCCTGCCCTTCGGCTACCCTTCGACTTCGCTCAGGGCAAGCGCTCAGGGACCGCGAAGTCGAAGGGCAGTGCAGGCAATTAAGAGGTTGATAAGAAAAATGCCCCTTTCGCTTTGTACAAAGGTGATGCAGCTGATGCAGCACTTTTGTCTAAAAAATGTAACATGTAACGACACTTTAGGAGCGAAGCGCTATAGAACTAAATCTATCCTTGTGTAGTTTTTCAGGAAGAACTAGCTAACAAAACAACTTGGTTGTGGAGTCTTATTAAAGTTATTGGTAAGAGCGATCACCTTTCAGCAACATCATGGCGACACATTCTCCCACTCTTACAGTCTAGGGGATAAAATCAAAAACTGCAATAGTTTCTCAAGGCCAATCTAGAACTAAATCTATCCTTGTGTAGTTTTCCAGGAAGAACTAGCTAACAAAACAACAAAGTTGTGGAACTGCAATAGTTTCTCAAGGCCAATCTAGAACTAAATCTATCCTTGTGTAGTTTCCTGGGAAAACTAGCTAACAAAACAACTTGGTTGTGGAGTCTTATTAAAGTTATTGGTGAGAGTGATCGCTAGTTCAAGTAAATGCGATCGCTAGTTCAAGTAAACGCGATCGCTAGTTCAAGTGAATGCGATCGCTAGTTCAAGTAAATGCGATCGCTAGTTCAAGTGAATGCGATCGCTAGTTCAAGTGAATGCGATCGCTAGTTCAAGTGAATGCGATCGCTAGTTCAAGTAAATGTGATCGCTAGTTCAAGTAAATGTGATCGCTAGTTCAAGTGAATGCGATCGCTAGTTCAAACAAATGCGATCACTAGTTCAAACAAATGCGATCACTAGTTCAAACAAATGCGATCGCTAGTTCAAACAAATGCGATCACTAGTTCAAACAAATGTGATCACTAGTTCAAACAAATGCGATCACTAGTTCAAACAAATGCGATCACTAGTTCAAACAAATGCGATCACTAGTTCAAACAAATGCGATCGCTAGTTCAAGTAAA
>JH610807.1 GCA_000252485.1 Prochloron didemni P4-Papua_New_Guinea
TAAAAAGGTACAGCTGGAAATTTTTTTGTCAAGCCCTTTTTCAAATTTGATATTAATTTAACTTTTACCCTTTCAAAAAACAGCTATGGTGGGCGATGCCCACCCTACAATTAAAGCTGTGGGATTTTTTCTCCACAATTTCCAACTCCTCTCAAAATACAATTATGCTCTTTAATAAAATCTGATGAAATATCAACTTTAGATAAAGTTGATAAAGAGCGATAGTCTAAAGGATGTTTCTTGTCAGCTATCCACTCTCCATGAAGCTCTATTACCTTGAGCAAAGTGTTATCAACCAATACTTGCGCTTTAGTTCCACACTTAATTCTACTTTTCTCTCCACTAACTGGTCCTACGAAAATCGTATAGCCTGAAGATAGATTAAAGATGCCGACAACTTTCATCTCGAATTGCATGACTGAAAACCACTTGAGGGATTATTAAGCACCAAACTCAGCACCTGAAAACATGTGAAATCGAAAAATTGAGCAGTTTACAAATCGTATCATGTGAAGTTTTCGGGGCTGTCTGGTTTGGTTATAATGACAGAGTCTCATTCAGAAACCCTATAACTTCTCGCTAACAATATAGAATACCTACCGTCAGCACCCCGCTCTGAAGAGGCGGGGCTTCGTGCCTCT
>JH610808.1 GCA_000252485.1 Prochloron didemni P4-Papua_New_Guinea
GTCCCCCCACTGGGGGGAAACAGGGGGGCGGTTGACCTTTGCCCGAGAGGTATCATGAGTAAAATTCTTGCCAAAATTCCCACAGATACTTGGATCAATGCAACTTGGAACGAATATCTCCAAGAGACAGAAAATCCCGATCGCATAAAAGCTAAATTCTACTACCACAACAAAAAACTAAAAATTGAAATGTCACCTCTTGGACACGACCACGCTTGCGACCATTCTATTATTAGTCATGCCATTCATCTTTATGCATCTTTGAAAAAGATTGACTTAAATGGTCATGATAATTGTACTTATCATAAAACAGGTTCTAAAAGCGCTCAACCAGATCTATCTTTTTATATCGGCCAAACAGCTAATGCTGTTCCCTATGGAACTAGTATTATTGAACTAGATAGCTATCCTCCCCCAACCTTAGTTATAGAAATAGCCAATACTTCACTTGGGGACGATCTGGGAGCAAAACGGCTTCTTTATGAAGATTTAGAAGTTCAAGAATATTGGATTGTAGATGTAAGAAATGTTGAAATTATTGCTTTTAGAGTGGGAAAAGAAGGAAGTAGAAGGATTAAACAATCAGTAGTTTTACCAAATTTAGGAATTGCTGTTTTAGAAGAAACCCTCAGACGCACCAGACAAAGCAATCACAGTAGAGTTAGTGCTTGGTTATTAGAACAGTTTCAAAAGAAATAAAAGACAGAATTGTCAGTCTAATAGGACTTACGCAGAAACCGGGTTTCTGAATCAAAACTCTGGGTTTTGCCATTTTATCCCGACTCCAAACCCGGCGAATTGGCTTGTTGGTGTAAGTCCTGTCTAACTCAACCACGTTATAGGATTGAAGATGGAGAGACTCAGTTATTCCATCTATGAACGATAGAACAAACTGTTGAGAAGCAAACAATAATTTTTGAGATGTTAGTCATTGAAGCTGCTTTACTATGATAGCTACTCTATCGATAGATTAGAAACTGGGTATTATTGCTCAGTCCAAAATTAGATTTTTATCGATAGATTAGAAAGTGAGTATTTTTGCTTGGAGAAAAGTTGAGTTCTAAACGGGATTATTTTGGGCAAGATTTTCCATTATCAAGGTACAGCTCCAAATTTTTTTGTCAAGCCCTTTTTTCAAATTTGATATTAATTTAACTTTTACCCTTGCAAAAAACAGCTAGTTCAAATAAATGCGCACTCTTCGCAGATCGCTACGCGAGCGCTAGTTCAAATAAAAAGGTATAGCTCCAAATTTTTTTGTCAAGCCCTTTTTTAAAATTTGATATTAATTTAACTTTTACCCTTTCAAAAAACAGCTATGGTGGGCGATGCCCACCCTACAACTATCAACTATCCACTATCAACTATCAACTGCTATATGCTTCCAAATTGGCAAAATTTATCCCTCAAAGAGAGGATCGGACAAATGGTGGTAGTCCGGGCATCCGGTTATTTATTTGACCATCAAATTCGTTACCCCTCCTGGGAACCCCCTGCAGCCAAACTCCGTGGCTGGTTGCAAAATTTAAACCTAGGAGGGGTTATTTTATTGGGAGGCAGTGGGGCAGAATTATCTCTCAGGGTGGAACAACTGCAAAGCTGGTGTGATATACCCCTGTTGGTAGCTGCGGACATTGAAGAAGGTGTAGGACAGTGGTTTGAGGGGGCAAACCGGTTTCCTCCACCCATGGCCCTGGGGTCAATTGCCGCCACCAATCCCCAACTGGCCCGTACCTACGCTAGCCAAATGGGAGCCATTACCGCCAAGGAAGCTCTCGCTTTAGGTATCAATTGGATACTGGCTCCGGTAGTAGATGTAAATAACAATCCAAATAATCCAGTCATTAATGTTAGGTCTTTTGGGGATAACCCAAGCAATGTAAGCGAGCTGGCGGCAACCTTTATCCAAGGAGCCAAGCAATATCCCCTTTTAACTACTGCCAAGCATTTTCCTGGACATGGGGATACTGCCACGGATTCCCATCTCCATTTGCCTGTTCTTCCTCACTCAGCGAAGCGTCTTGCTGAAATAGAATTACCTCCCTTTGAGAGGGCGATCGCCGCTGGAGTAGACAGCGTTATGAGCGCCCATCTCCTCATTCCCGCCTGGGACGAACACCGCCCCGCCACCCTATCTCCTGCTATTCTCAGGGAACAATTACGAGAAAAACTGGGTTTTGAGGGTTTAATCGTCACGGACGCTTTAATTATGGGGGGAGTAGCTAATAATAATTCTCCAGAAGAAGTTGCTATTATGGCAGTAGAGGCGGGGAACGATATTTTATTAATGCCTCCAGACCCAGAAGTAGCAATTAATGCAGTATATGAGGCAGTGCAGTCCGGTAGGTTGACTTCAGAAAGAATCGATAACTCTCTGGAGCGCATTTGGCGAGCCAAAAGCAAGGTAATTCAACCCCATCCCCCTGGAGATTTCCTGACCCAAATAGCCCAACCAGAAGCAAGGTCCTTGTCAGCGGCAATAGTGCGAGATTCCATGGTTCTAGGGGGAAATTTCCCCCTCAAACCAGCCGAAAATGGGGAGAAAAGACTCAATTTCGTTTTGGTAGACGATTTGCTCAATTGTAACTTTCTCGGTCGTCATGTTCCCGCAGTAACTATTCCCCAGCAATTGGGTTACGAAATACAACTTGCGGACCAAAATAACTTGGTTTTGACCGAAGTATCCTCTAGTAAAACTTTGCTACAAGTGTTTATTCGTGGCAATCCTTTCCGAGGTACGGCAGGCTTAAATCCGAGAACAGAGGCATTGTTGCAGCAATTATTTCAGGAAGGTTCCATAGAAGGATTGATACTTTACGGCAGTCCCTACATATTAGATTGGTTGGGAGAGAAAATGCCCCCGGAACTTCCGTGGGTGTTTTCCTACGGACAAATGGAAATAGCCCAGGCGATCGCCTTGCAATCCTTATTCAATTTGTCAGAACTTGCTGAGTCAAAACCAGAAACCTTCTTGTAACTAACAAACAACCAACACTTCGGCTACTAGGGTGGGCAATGCCCACCACAGTATCTATCGCTGTAGTCAAAAGCAGTATCAATAGTCTCCTGACTCTGTGGTGCGTTGCGCTCGCGAAGCGCCGCTCTTAGCGCCCGCACCCTACAAAGCTGGGGTTTGAGTTTGTTGTCTATGGTTGGCTATTTACTATATCGATATAGTTTTGCCGACAACAAACAACCAACAACCAACAACAAATAACCAACAACCAACAACCAACAACCAACAACTAATTAGCATCTATCGCTGTAGTCAAAAGCAGTATCAATAGTCTCCTGACTCTGTGGTGCGTTGCGCTCGCGAAGCGCCGCTCTTAGCGCCCGCACCCTACAAAGCTGGGGTTTGAGTTTGTTGTCTATGGTTGGCTATTTACTATATCGATATAGTTTTGCAGGCAACAAACAACAAACAACCAACAACAAATAACCAACAACCAACAACCAACAACTAATTAGAACGAGACTGTTCCAATTCTTTTTTCAGAGAAACAATTTCCTCTGTCAGTTCTTGTAATTGAGAACTAACAACAGTTGGATCATTGGTTGTATTCACCGCAGAAGTAGTGGAACTGCTAGTTTCTCCTGGTGTCCAGTTGCTTCTTTGCTGCAGTATTTCATCCACCATCTTCCTGGCTTCTTGTTCTGTAATTTCACCTTTTTCCGCCCATTCTCGAGAACGTTGACTGAATTCTGCTTGCAGCTGGGATAAAGCAGATTCTCGTTTTTGGGGATCTTGTAGGGTCTCAATCAAAATTGCCGTGGCCCCAACAGTCATGCGAAAGCCTTGTTGTAAGAATTGAAACAAATTATTTGAGTTCATCAGCAGTCTTTAATTCTTCAATTACATTCTAATCAACCAGCTTGCTCCAGATACCGATCGAGATCCTCAACTAATTGAGTCAGTTCTGCCTCCGTTGTGATTCTAATCCGTTCGTCGCGAACAGTTAAAAGAACTTTAGCAGCGAAGGGACTGGGGTAGATATTGGGATTGCAGAAAACCTCAATCAAAACTTCCCCAGCGTAACGGTATTCCATAGGCTGTTGCGGTTGCGGTCTGCCACCACTGCCACTAGCTGCCCTACTAGCAATAGTTTTCAGGCGGACCATGAGGCCAGAAATTTCTCGTTGTAAATTCTTAGCGGATTCTGGGTTGAAATTAAAAGTGACCGAGCCTTGGACAAGATTAAGAGTTAGTTGTGCCATGGGTAATTTATTTTAATAATTACAAGCTAAACACCACACCTATTTTTCTGTCAAGTGAGATTTATAGCAGTTGACAGTTGATAGTGGATAGTTGACAGTTATACAGCTTACACTTCTTTTTGTTGACGCTGTTGAATACTTTGATGAGAAAATAAGGTCAGTAATCGCCGCACTTCTGGAAAATATCCATGAGATTGGATTTTTTTTGAGAAAAATCGAGCGTCAAAATCCTGTTACCCTGATAAGCTGGTGTCTGAAAGCTAATGGCTGATATGGTATGGGAATGGATCGGCGGACTTTTTTGCAACAGGCTGGGTTAGGGTTGCTGACACTAGCAATCGGCGACATGGGACTATCATCTATGGCCAATTCCCGTTGGCTATCTCGCTACTACTCTACTCTAGCGCAGCCCACAGGGCGGAAATTGGCTCTCTTAGTGGGAATTAACCAATATCCTCGAATGGGATTAAATGGTTGTGTCACTGATGTGGAGCTACAGCGAGAACTACTAATTTATCGTTTTGGCTTTTTAGCTGCGGATATTCTAATTCTTACTGATGCTCAAGCTACTAGGGAGAATATTGAAACTGCTTTTGTGGAGCATCTCACTGCTCAGGGGAAACCAGGGGATGTGGTAGTATTTCATTTTAGTGGCTATGGCAGCAAGGTCAAAACAGGAAAGACTCTGGTAAATAGTTTAGTACCCATAGATGGTATTGATGCCAATAAAAACAAGCCAGTGCAGAACCCTCTAATGCTTGAGACTTTGACATTACTGGGGCGATCGCTGGCTACGGATAAAGTGACCATGGTATTAGACACCAGTTATGACAATACAGACCGACTGTTGGAAGGCAATTTGCGGGTTCGTTCTTGTCCTCATCCCGTGGCAGAATTGCCCAATGCCCAAGAACTGAGTTTCATGGCACAACAGAAACAATTGGCTCGTCAGGACAAGCATCCAGGAATTATTCTGGCAGCAACTTCTAACCATGGAATAGCAACAGAAGCACAATGGAATGGCTTTAGTGCTGGTTTGTTTACCTCTGCCTTGACACAATATCTCTGGCAAGGGACAGCCACAACTACAGTGCAAAAAACTTGGACCAGAACCACTGAAGTAGTCTCTCAAGAGATAGGCCAAGACCAGCAGCCTCAACTAACGGGAGCTGATGGACAAGTTCTTTGGCCCTATTATCTCCCCCTGAATCTCGAAACTAGCGCAGAGGGAATTATTACTGGGGTAGAAAACGATACGGTAGAATTACACTTAACTGGACTGTCAGCACCACTATTATCTAACTACGGTCTCAATTCCTGTTTTAGCCTCTCATCCTCTCAAAACCCGGTGCAATTGCAAATTTGGTCTCGAGAAGGTTTGTTGGCTAAAGCACGACTGTTGAACCGAGAAAATAGTAGCAGCGCTGTAGAAGCAGGACAATTGGTACAAGAAACCATTCGGATACTACCGCGCAATCTGAGCTTAAGTGTAGCTCTGGACTCGGATTTGTCCCGCATTGAAAGAGTAGATGCTACCAGCGCCTTTTCCAGTATTCCCTTTGTTTCTTCCTTAATCGTAGCATCGGATGGAGCTGCGGATTGTCTCTTCGGTAGGGTGAAAGAGGAAGTTACTGACAATGGGTTACAAAATAAAGGTGGTTATAGGTTGTATTCTATCAGCGGCGTTCCCATTCCCAATACGGCAGGCATTCCCTATGAAGCAGTCAAGTCGGCGATCGAACGTTTGAGAAGTCAACTAGAAACTTTACTCTTCGTGAAGTTACTGCACTTGACAGTCAATGAAGGGTCGTCCCGTTTAGGAGTTAAAGTAACTCTCGAAAGAATCCAACAACAGGAAATTGAACCCATAATAAGACGAGCCACAGAGCGCAGTTTAGGGGCTTGTCAGCCAGAAGAATTGGCAGATGATTTCTTCGCTGCCAACTCCAGCACCCCACTACCTTGTCTGAGAACTGGCAATGGGATTCAATATCGGGTAAAAAACTGTAGCGATGGTCCAATTTATATTCTAGAACTGCGGCTTAATCAAAATAGCAATCCCATTTCCTTGTATTTACCCCAAGGAGATAATTACCCAATTGCTCCGGGACAAACTTTAATTTTTCCCCAAGCCGATAATTCTTTTTCTTGGCTTGTGAATCAGCCTGTCAGTTTAGCAGAAATCCAAATTATTTGCTCTCGTTCTCCATTTAAGAATACTATGGAAGTATTAAACTCCCTTGGGTATTTCTTTGGAGAAAGAAAAGAGCCATTTAAACTATCCCATCCCATACCCATTGCTAAGGCTTTGTTGCAAGACTTGCACGATGGCAGTAATGTGAGTTCTGAAATTGCTGGGTCTCCCTTCGATGTCTACGCTTTGGATGTTAATAGTTGGGCAACTTTGAGTTTTTTCTATCAAGTAGTTTAGTTTATTGTTTTTGGTTAATTGTTGTTAGTTTTTGCCTGAATAAGAGCATGGATTTACAGATAGACAACCAACAACCAACACTTCGGCTCCGCTCAGTGCAAGCAACTAACAACAAACAACCAACAACAAACAACCAACAACTAACAACCAACAACTAACAACAATTTATTCCCAATCCGAATTCGAATCTGGCATCAATTTCAGTACGCCTATTCCCAATGCTTTTGGATCCATTGCTTCTGTCTCGAAGAAAGCCATCACATCTTTCGCTTTGGGTTTACCCCTGGACGCTCCAGTTATTCCCATGGCAATAGCCAAACCGCAATAACCATTAGTTACTTTACAGCGGTGATTCCATTTTTTGAGGGCTTCTTGGTGCTGTTCTAGCTCTTGATTTAATTCAGCAAAAATATATAATTCTCCATTATTAGTTTCCATAATCCCTAAATTGTATCTTGTCTCCATGACACTATCTTCTCCAGGATTGAAGCAAATGCCTTTTAAGCCTCCGGCTGCTTGGATTTTTTCAATTATCACTTTGGCTTTGGGACGAGTGGTTTGGAGTACAATCACTGGAAGACCTTCTCCTGTTGGAGTTATTTTCTGGGATTGATAGTAGATTTTGGGATTGTTTGTTAGCCCTTGTACTGCTTCCCAAACCATTAAATCCAGGGTAATAAAAGTATTGTCTGGCACTAAATCGTCTCGGAGGGCCACGGCCATTTCGCCGTTGTCTCCTGATTCGTATTCAGCAGTTTCTAACATTTCCATCAGCTCTGCTGACAGTTCTGGCATTGTAGAAACTTTAACCGAAACTTTGTCTCGAGTTTTCGATTCTGATGGGATGGATATGCGGTAGCTTTTGCTCATGGCTTTAACCTTTTCTTGAGCTAATTCCGGTTGTTTGTGCCGGAAAAAGCGAAGGGTAGCTTGAAGGGCTCCGTAAACTACCATTGCTTCTTCTTCGTCCAAAAAAGGCCGCATCCCCTCGAAGGGATGGATAGAACCAAAGACGGGATTAATTTGCGATCGCGGTAAGTCAGCTAGATCGAATTCCTCTTCATTTTCATCTATATCCGCATCATCGGTGGGCTCGAAATTCAAAAACCAACAATCTTGAGTCAGAAATGCTTGTTCTAGTTTTTCCATTGAATCTTCTGCCACAACTGTGCCGCGGAATCGCTTTAAAGATTCAAGGGAGCGATAGATTATGGCCCCATATTCTTGACCTAACATGCCCATAATACAGATGTAGAGGGTCTCAACATCTACATCTTCTATTTCGATAGCCAGAATGTCGTAGTCTGCCATTGAGTTCCAGGGTTCCTCACTCCAGATCTGCTGGGCGGTGTCTACTAGCAGTTTTTCATATTGAGGCGGAATAACGGGAGGTTGGGAATTGTGAACATTTTCAAAACCCCTAAACAATTCGTCAATTAGGGGTAGATCTCGAACGTAATCGATAGTAATCCCCAGATCTTGCAGCGCACCCCGCAAGAAAAATTGAATTTCCCGATCACGCACCACAATTTTTTGCGGTCGTGCTGGTTTGGCTGGATTGTGGGGATTTTCCATCGCCCTCAGCAAAGTGCGTACAATTGCTTCCGGTCCCATTTCTGGGGGGACTACATCCATGGCTCGCACGAAGCCTTCCGAGCCATCCAACCAGATAATACACTCCCCATTTCCTTCTGGAGCTAACTCTAGGTTGGAATCAAGTCCCGACATGCTACGGCGATCGCCTTCCCAAACGTGGGGAATTTGCGGGATTTTCTTGAGCCGACGCTGAGTTGTTTTATGGAGAGCATTCATTATTATGAGATTGAGTATAGTATATTTAGATGATAATGCCAGATTTTAACCCGCCAATGGGTGATATTGTAATTGATATTTGGTTGTTTGTTGTTTGTTGTCGGTTCTGACTCCGTCACCTCGTCACTTTCGGAACCTCTTATTCAACTTCGTGACCTACTGCTGTAATTATCTTGCGGATTGTCGATTCTGGTGCAGTAGCTTCCACTGTTACTATCTTAGCTGCTACATCTACGGATACTTTAGCATCTGGTACATTGGCTTCGATTTCACTTTTAATAGTTTGGCCGCAAACATCACAAACTATACTGGGTACTTTTAATTGCATTTTCTGAGGGATTTTCTTTTTTTTAAATAGTTCTTACGTTCTATTCTAATACAATCTGCTATTCACCACTTTAATACTGCTGCTTCTTTTCCTTGTTCTCGGCGTACTTTCCCATCCTGCTCAAACCATGCTACTATTTGCCTAGGAGTTAGTTCCTCTATAGGTAGATTCAAGTCTTGGGCAATAATTTGCAAAAGTCGCCAAGATGAAATAGTCAACCGAGTTAGAAATTTCTCTTCCGAAGAGAGTAAAGCAGCATTAATATCTTCCGACTCTACGTTCGTCAAAAATTGCCTGGTGGATTCCTGTATATTGCTCATCAGTTATTATTTCACTTTAATTAAATATCCACAACGGTGTTCCCCTTGGTTAATCCAGGTGGTTCTTTCTACGATACAATCTGGTAGAATTGCTGCAAACATTTGTAGTTCGTGGGAGCAAACCGAAGGGAATGACTCTGCCACTTCAGAAATTACACAATGATGCTCTTCTAAAATAAATTCTACTTGAGAATTGGCGAATTCTACCAAATGTAATTCTGCCATATAACCTTCTTCTTGACGCAGTCGGACTAAATTACTTATTCTTTTTTGCAGAGAGTCCGAACCAATACGTCTGCGATATTCTTTGGCTTTGCGGGACCATTGCTTCTCGAGAACTTCACTTACTTGTTCTTCTCCTACCGTTTCTACCAAGGCATCCAAAAAAGAGATGGCAAATTCATTATAGCGATGGGGAGCGCGATCGCGTCCCAAACTACTGAGCTGATAGACATGGTTTGGTCTTCCCATTCCGTTTTGCACTGACTGATGTTCGATGGTACCGGACTCTTCTAAATCTTTCAGATGCCGTCGAGTGGCCTGGGGGCTAATCTCCAAAGCCTTAGCTAGCTCTCCTGCTGTTGCTTGTTCGTATTTGAGTAAGTATTCTACTAGATCTTGTTTTGTGGAAGAGTGTTGACTAGTCGTCATTGTCTTGATTTATTGAAGTTGGTGGGCAATTAGGTTCGTACTTACGCCCTGACTATATATGTAGGGTGGGCATTGCCCACCAAAGTCATATTTATCCTTTGAGCGATTTTGGTAGCGCAAGTTCTATGGGTGCTGGTGTTGCCGTGGTTTGAGCAGGGGCTGAAAACCGACCGCCACAAGAAAATTTTTTTTCTTTTGACTTTGACAACATCTTTGTTGTTAATATACTCTAAAGAGAGTAAAACAACCAAACAGTTGTTTAACTCCTAGTATATTCCATTCCCTGTTATCTATCGTCCCATGCCCCAACTTCAAATTTACCCGATCGGCCCACCCCTATTGTCCAGCGCCTAACAGAGAGAGAATCAAGCGAAGAACCACTGCCAACTTGACCTAGAGAGAGAACCACAATTAAAATGACTACTGCAGTAAAAACCCTAGTTAATCAGCCCTATAAATACGGATTTGTCACAGACATTGAGGCAGATACCATTCCTCGTGGACTGAATGAGGATATTATCCGCATGATCTCCGCCAAAAAAAACGAGCCTCAATTCATGTTGGACTTTCGCCTCAAAGCCTATGGCCAATGGCAAAAGATGACCGAGCCAACTTGGCCTCACGTTACTTATCCCCCCATTAACTACCAAGATATTGTTTATTATTCTGCACCGAAACAAAAAAAAGAACAACTGAATAGTCTAGAGGAAGTAGATCCCACCCTGTTAGAAACCTTTGAAAAGTTGGGTATTCCCCTCTCGGAACAAAAGCGATTGGGTAATGTGGCTGTAGATGCTATTTTCGATAGCGTTTCTATTGCCACCACTTTTAAAGAAAAACTGGCTGAAGATGGAGTTATCTTCTGTTCTATTTCCGAGGCACTTCAAGAACACCCGGAATTAGTACAAAAATATCTCGGTAGCGTTGTTCCTGTCAGCGATAATTATTTCACTGCTCTTAACTCTGCTGTCTTCAGCGATGGTTCTTTTGTCTTTATTCCTAAAGGAGTAAAGTGTCCTATGGAACTTTCTACCTATTTTAGAATTAATAATGGGGATACGGGACAGTTTGAGCGCACTCTGATTATTGCAGAAGAAGGGGCTTCTGTTAGCTATTTAGAAGGCTGTACTGCGCCCATGTACGATAGCAATCAACTCCACGCTGCAGTAGTAGAACTGGTGACTTTAGACAATGCAGAAATTAAATATTCTACCGTTCAAAACTGGTACGCTGGGGACGAACAGGGGAAAGGAGGTATTTACAATTTTGTCACCAAGCGAGGTTTGTGTAAAGGGATTAATTCAAAGATTTCTTGGACTCAAGTAGAAACAGGTTCGGCCATTACTTGGAAATATCCCAGTTGCGTTTTAGTGGGGGATAATTCCGTTGGGGAATTCTATTCTATTGCTCTCACTAATAACCTGCAGCAAGCGGATACGGGAACGAAAATGGTTCATATTGGCAAAAATACTCGCAGCACAATTATTTCTAAGGGGATTTCTGCTGGAAACTCTCAGAATAGTTACCGAGGTTTGGTGAAAATGGGACCGAAGGCTGCTGGGGCAAGAAATTATTCTCAATGTGACTCCATGTTAATTGGGGATAATGCTGAGGCAAATACTTTTCCCTATATTCAAGTGGATAATCACAGTGCTAAAGTAGAACATGAAGCATCTACTTCTAAAATTGGGGAGGATCGGTTGTTCTATTTTGCCCAGCGAGGTATTTCTGAGGAAGATGCTGTTTCTATGTTGGTGAGTGGTTTCTGTAAGGACGTTCTGAATGAATTACCCATGGAGTTTGCTGCGGAAGCGGATAAACTTTTGAGCCTCAAGTTAGAAGGTACTGTGGGATAACGAACAACAAACTATGATTGAATGAATACTATGATGGAAAAGAGCAGCAAAAATTCATAAACAAGGAACAAGGAACAAGGAACAAACAACCAACAAGCAATAACAAACAACCAACACTTCGACTACGCGGCCCCAGAGGGTCGTCGAAGGGCAGTGCAGGCAACAAACAACCAATAACAAACAACCAATAACAAACAACAAACAACAAACAACAAACAACAAATGATTCTCAAAGTAAACAATTTAACTGCCAGTATAGATGGTACGCCGATTCTGAAAGGAGTTAACCTAGAAGTAAAAGCGGGAGAAGTCCACGCTATTATGGGGCGCAACGGTTCGGGGAAAAGCACTTTTTCTAAAGTTTTAGCGGGACATCCAGCGTATGAAGTGACTGGAGGAGAAGTAATTTATCAGGGAGAAAACCTGCTGGAAAAAGAAGCAGAGGAAAGAGCGATCGCCGGTATTTTCCTGGCTTTTCAATATCCGTTAGAAATACCTGGAGTTAGTAATTTAGACTTCCTCAGAGTTGCCTATAATGCTCGTCGGAAACACCAAGGTTTAGAAGAAATTGACCCTTTTGATTTTGAAGACTTGGTGGAAGAAAAGCTGGATATTGTTAAAATGGATGCTAGCTTTTTAGAACGAAGCGTTAATGAAGGTTTCTCCGGTGGAGAGAAGAAGCGCAATGAAATTTTACAAATGGCTTTGTTAGAACCAACTTTAGCAATTTTAGACGAGACTGATTCTGGTTTGGATATTGATGCTTTGAAAATTGTGGCTAATGGGGTAAACCAATTAACCAACCCAAGTAACGCCTGTATTGCTATTACTCACTACCAGCGCTTGCTAGAGTATATTATCCCGGATTATGTCCATGTAATGCAGGAGGGAAAAATTGTTTTAAGTGGCGGCAAAGAACTAGCATTAGAGTTGGAATCTCGGGGTTACGATTTCTTGGCTGAGGAGAAGGTTCCTGCGGAGGTTAATGGTTAGTCAGCACCCCGCTCTGAAGAGGCGGGGCTTCGTGCCTCCCTACTAGGATAGCTGACCAGTCTAAGTCTTCTTTAAGAGGGGACTACGTTTTTTGAGTCACGACACCCACGAATGCGTCGCTAGTTTATGGCCCTGTCGCTTGTTGTTAAACAGCTTTACGAGGGGTAAGGCAGTGCAGCAAGCTTAACAAGCTCGATCAACATTGACGAAGCGAACTTAACCCTAGCAATAGGAGTATTAACATTATGCGTGTATTTGTACTAGATAAAAACCGAAAACCACTAGACCCATGTCATCCTGCCAAAGCAAGAAAATTGCTGAAATCTGGAAGGGCTAAAGTGGTTAGAAGATATCCATTTACCATCATCATCAAAGACTTGGAGGTAGAAAATTGCTCCACTCATGACCATCAACTAAAAATAGACCCAGGGGCTAAGACAACTGGCTTGGCAATCACTCAAGGTAACCGAGTTGTTTGGGGGGCCGAATTGACCCATAGGGGGTTCCAAATTAGAGAAGCTTTAACCTCTAGGAGACAGCTTAGACGCTCTCGTCGTAACCGTAAAACTCGTTATCGTAAGCCCAGATTTCTCAATAGGACAAGGCCAAAAGGTTGGTTGCCTCCTAGTCTAATGTCGCGGGTTCATAATGTTTTGACTTGGGTCAACAAACTGATTAAATTTTGTCCAGTAGCTGGCATCTCCCAAGAATTAGTTAGGTTTGACACTCAAAAAATGTTAAACCCTGAAATCTCTGGGATTGAATATCAACAAGGAACTTTATATGGCTATGAGTTGCGAGAATATCTTTTAGAAAAATGGGATAGGACTTGTGCCTATTGCGGAGCAAAAAATACACGATTAGAGATTGAGCATATCAAGCCAAGGTCTAAGGGTGGTGCTAACAGGGTCTCTAATTTGGCCATTGCTTGTCATGATTGTAACCAAGCTAAAGGAAATCTTGAAATAGAAGAGTTTCTATCAAGTAAACCAAGCATCCTGAAGCGTATTCTATCTCAAGCTAAAAAACCTTTAGCTGATGCAGCAGCAGTTAATGCAACTCGGTGGAGGTTGCACGACGAACTAAAATTAATTGGGCTTCCAGTTGAAGCAGGTTCAGGTGGTTTAACTAAATACAATCGTTGCCGCCAAAACTTACCAAAAACTCATTGGCTGGATGCTGCAAATGTCGGTAAAGTTGAGACTTTGTATATTTCCGATTATCAACCTCTGTTGATTGCAGCTAAAGGACATGGAAGCAGGCAAATTTGTAGAACAGACAAGTTTGGTTTTCCAAGGCTTCATTGCTCTGTACAAAAGATTCACAAAGGTTTCCAGACAGGAGATATTGTAAAAGCGGTCGTAACTAAGGGTAAAAAACTAGGTACTTATGTAGGTAGAATGGCAGCGAGAAAAACTGGTTCTTTTGATATTACTACTACAAAAGGAAAAGTCTCAGGAATTAGTCATAAGTACTGTCAAGCTATTCATCGCAAAGATGGATATAGCTATCAATTTCATGGCGGATAAATCCGCCGCGTCAACTTCATCCGCGAGTTAAAACATCGCGGTTTCCGTTTTCCCGAGAAATAATCATGAATAAATCCATAATTACAGGAACCAAAGAAATAGAATTGATAAGAGATAGTTATTTGAATAAGTTGTTACAGCAATGCGAACAACAATCTCTAGTAAAAGATGATTCAATTGGTAATTTGTTGCGACAATTGCGTCAACAAGCAACCTATCAAGTATTAGAGTCTCGCCTACCGACTAACAAAGATGAAGAGTGGCGCTTTACGGATTTGTCTCCCTTAATCGAAATTAATTTTCAACTAGGGGAAAAAAGCAATATGGAAAGGAATATCCATTCCAATGCTTTAGAACAGTTTATAATTCCAGAAGCGAAAGAGAGCAGGTTAGTCTTGATTAACGGCATTTATACTCCTGAGTGGTCAGATGTTTCCGGAATGTGTGATAATGTCTATGTGGGAAATATAACTGAATTGTCAGCACCTCAAAAGGAGAAAATTGAGCAATATCTGGGCACTATTGAGGAGAGAAACAGTAGCGGTGCAGAACCTTGCCCCCTTACAGCTCTAAATACAGCTGGTTTAAATGATGTGGCAGTAATTTGGGTCAATAGTAATGCTGTTGTAGAAAAGCCAATTCACATTTTACATCTGTCTGTAGGGGAAGAAACTCCTTATTTTAGCCAACCGAGAACTTTGGTGATTGGGGAAACTAGCTCCAGTTTAGAACTAATTGAAGAATATGGAACAATTGGGAATAATTGTGCTTATTTGACTAATGGAGTGACGGAGATTTGGGTACAGGAGAATGCTAGTGTCAAGCATACTCGGATTCAACGGGAATCTGAAGCTGGGTTTCATCTTGGTAAAAGCGCGATCGCCCAAGCTAGAGACAGTCGCTATACTTGTACGGAAGTGAATCTAGGAGCAAAACTCTCTCGTCACAATTTGGAAATATATCAGAGGGGAGAACAAACGGAAACTTATCTCAATGGGTTGACTGTAGTTGGGGGAGAACAGTTGGCAGATACTCATTCTGCTGTTTTGTTAAGCAAACCGCACGGTACTGTCAATCAACTCCATAAGTGTATTGTAGATGATTCCGCTCGCACTGTATTTAATGGTAGGGTATTCGTCCCGAAAGCAGCGCAACAAACCGATGCAGCCCAATTAAACCGCAATTTACTCCTTTCTCCTAAAGCGCGAGTCAATACAAAACCGGAATTGCAAATTACTGCAGATGATGTAAAGTGTTCCCATGGAGCTACTATCAGTCAACTAGAGGCGGATGAAGTGTTTTATCTGCGCAGTCGGGGTTTGAATGAAAGGGATGCTTGTGTATTGTTGATTGATGCTTTTGCTAGTGAGATTTTGCAAAGAATTCCAGTGCCATCTTTAAGTGAAAAGTTAGCTAGATGTATTGATTGAGTAACCGCAGACTTCGGCGACCCTCTGTCGAACGATGAACACAGATAAACGCAGATGAAACGCAGATGAATTTAGATAGAAATTATGATTTGCACTGAAGAAAAAACTATTGCTGCTAGAGTTCGTTGTGACTTTCCCATTTTAGAACAGAAAGTTAACGGAAAGCCTTTAATTTATTTAGACAGTGGAGCTAGTTCCCAAAAACCTCGAGCAGTATTAGAAACTTTGCGTCGTTATTATGAAAACGACCATGCTAACGTTCACCGGGGCGCTCATACTCTCAGCAATAGAGCAACGGAGGCTTATGAAGGAGCAAGGGATAAAGTTGCTCGCTTTATTAATGCTACTACAAGAGAAGAAATTGTATTTACTCGCAATGCGACAGAAGCAATTAATTTAGTTGCTTATAGTTGGGGTCTGGCTAATTTACAACCGGGAGATGAAATTATTCTTTCGGTGATGGAACACCACAGCAATTTGGTTCCTTGGCAAATTATAGCTGAGAAAACTGGCGCTATAATTAAATACGTTCATTTGAGTGAACAAGAAGAATTTGACTGGGAATATTTTCTATCTTTACTTTCTGAGAAAACTAAACTCATCGCTGTAGTTCATGTTTCTAATACTTTGGCTTGTATTAATCCCGTGAGAGAAATTGCTGCAGCAGCTAGTAAATACGGTGCTAAAGTTTTAATCGATGCTTGCCAGAGTACTCCCCACATGCCCATTGATGTTCAACAATTGGGTTGTGATTGGTTGGTGGCTTCGGGACATAAAATGTGCGCTCCTACGGGGATTGGCTTTCTCTATGGCAAGAAAGATTTGTTATTAGCAATGCCTCCGTTTTTGGGTGGTGGGGAGATGATTGAGGATGTGTTTTTCTCCCATTCTACTTACGGGGAATTACCTCATAAATTTGAAGCTGGAACTCCAGCCATTGCCGAGGCGATCGCTCTCGGTGCGGCGGTAGATTATTTGACTGGTATTGGCATGGCAAAAATTCATGGTTACGAGCAAGAGTTAACCGCCTATTTGTTTGCTAAACTAGAAGCAATGGCTGACTTGAGAATTTACGGTCCCAAACCAGGATTAGATGGTAGTGGGAGGGGCAGTTTAGCTGCTTTTAACGTGACAGGAATGCACGCTAGTGACCTTTCTACTTTATTGGATTCCGAAGGAATAGCAATTCGTTCTGGTCATCATTGTACTCAACCTCTCCATCGTCTTTTAAATGCTTCTGGTAGTGCGAGAGCCAGTTTGTATTTTTACAATACTCGAGAGGAAATAGATGTTTTTGTAGCGGCGTTGCAAGAAACAATTGATTTCTTTAAAGAATGTTTGTAATTCAATATAGAGACGCAGAGTTTATCCCCCTAAATCCCCCTTATCAAAGGGGGACTTTCCAGAACTCAACAGTAGACTTTCCAGAACTCAACAGTAGGGTGCGTTCGTAACGCACCGAAAGTGGCGATCGCCTAGGATAAAATATCTTATATGAAATCGCAAAAAGAATGCTACAGATATAATAGTATTTATAAGTTATTTGTAAATGCCTTAACGTTGGATCCCCCCTATCCCCCCTTGATCCCCCCTTG
>JH610809.1 GCA_000252485.1 Prochloron didemni P4-Papua_New_Guinea
GGGGGAAACAGGGGGGGGGGAGCCTAGAAAGTCCCCCGTAATCATTGGGGGACTTTCCAGAACTCAACAGTAGGGTGCGTTCGTAACGCACCGAAAGTGGCGATCGCCTGGGAAAAATATCTTATAATAGGGCTGGATTGAGTTATAATATACAAGAAAAAGTTTAGTAAATCGTAGGTTGGGTTGAGGTAACGAAACCCTTCGGCTACGCGGTCACTGAGCGTAGTCGAAGTGCAGGGACCGCCCAACGGCACTAAGTTGTGTTGGGTTTCGCTATCGGGAAACCCAACCTACAATATAATCAACTCAATTTTCTTGAGATAAAGTTCTCAAGGATAATTCTTAAGAGAAGCTATACAAGTCTTGTGGCACAGGCATCTTGCCTGTGAGTAGTAATTTGGATTTATTTCTTGGTTGGATTGTTTTTATTCTCTCCACTTATATTTTGACTACTTTCTAGTATAGTCATATTATCACTGCACAACCACTCTAGTTGTTCTTGACCAAGTAGAAGAACTAATCTCCACCTCAAACTCAACAGGCTCAGTCTGCTCCCAAAACTCACCCAAATCGTGAGAATCCCAAAACTCACCAATTTCCTGGTAAGAAGTGGCCTCAGAAACCAAAGTTTTACCGTCACTCATAATTTCTCCTTTCAGCTTTCGTCATATCACGGGCAGAAAGAATCAAAGCCTGCCCATCTTGCTTGAAAACAAAGAAAACAATCAAATATAACGCTTTATGTTTCTTGTTATACAAGTTATACTTGTATAACATTTAGGACTCTAAGAGTTAAAACCATGAATACTGAAACTATTGCTGTTCGACTTGAGAAGGAGCTACATCAACGATTAAGTTCCTTAGCTACTCGTACTGGACGGTCAAAGAGCTTCTATGTCAAACAAGCTCTGGCCCATTACTTAGAAGATCTCGAAGACCTCTACCTAGCTGTTGACCGCATTGAAAATCCTGGCGATCGAGTCTCTAGGTCAGAAGCAAAAAAGATTCTCGATGTGGAAAGTTGAGTGGGACAGTAAAGCTCTTAAAGAGGCAAATAAACTCAATCGGGATGCTCGAAAGAAGATAATCGACTACCTTGAAAACCGAGTCTTAAAAAGTCAAAACCCTTATCAGCATGGGAAACCACTCAAAGGGAACAAAGCAGGAATCTGGCGGTATCGAGTTGGAGATTATCCCATTCTTTGCACAATCGAAGATAGGAACTTCATCATCCTGGTCATTGCCGTCGGACATAGAAAAAACATTTACTAAGCAAAAGGTCTTGTGATTGATAGGTTCTGTTTCTCCAATTCAATTCTCTCTTCTTCCTATGCTTTACACTCAATTTTCTTGAGATTAAAGTTCTCAAAGATAATTCTTAAGAGAAGCCATACAAGTCCCGTGGCACAGGCATCTTGCCTGTGAGTAGTAATTTGGATTTATTTCTTGGTTGGATTGTTTTCAATCTCTCCACTTATATTTTGACTATTTTCCAGTATAGTCATATTATCACTTCACAACCACTCTAGTTGTTCTTGACCAAATATAAGAAGGAGGTATATTAAGAATCACTCGTCTAATATACCCTTTCCCTTCAACAAATAAGAGCAATTGTGTCCCAATAACTACTCCATCTGCATCTATAAAATCAGCTGACAGATTTTTTATAGCACTTTGGGGGAAAACAACATCCTTCTCGATTTCAACAATCCACTCAATTACTTGTCTATTACTATTAAATCTAAGTCCTTGTTTTTGAACTACAACGTTTTCAACTGTCCAAACAACTTCTTTTTGACCTTCTTGTGCTATAGTACTATGACAAGTGCTGAAGACCATTGCCGCAGTAGCAGTTGTTAAAAATAATTTATTGAAATTGTTCATTGTCCTGTTCTAAAGTGCAATTTTATTTTCGGCTTGATTATAATCATTTTAGCTCACTGGATGGGACTTTCGCGGTAATGATTAAGATTTATTAACGTAAGTTTACAACTGTTAACACAACATCTCAAATAATAGTAGATCCTATTTTTCGGACAGTGACAGAAGAAGGTTAAATAATGAAATAGCTTCAATGGCAGTAGTAGTTGATGCAATTCACGATAAGGTGATCGCTTTTTACGACAATTATCAATTTATTCCTTTTCCCGAGTGAGCCTTGCGACTGTATTTTGCCAATGAAAACAATATAATTATTGTTTTATTAAACCACAGAGACGCAGAGGACGCAGAGGGAAGAGAAGAGAGAAACTAAGATTGGAAACCCAAAAGTAGGGTGCGTTCGTAACGCACCGAAAGTGGCGATCGCCTGAAATAAAATCTCTTATAATAGGGCTGGATTGAGTTATAAGAATTTGTAGGTTGGGTAGACAGATAGCGAAACCCTTCGGCTACCCAACACCAAATACGCTTGTTGGGTTTCGTGACCTCAACCCAACCTACAATATAATCAACTAATTATTTCTAATGCTATTTAAATTTTAGTTTTGTATTTATCTCCTTTTTTAAATTCTATAACTAAGAATTTCGAGTATTTTACCAAGAGATTTTGAAGTAATACCAATTCTCTATAAGGCTGTACTTAATAGAAAAGCTGACATGTTATTATTGCTTAATCTGGCTCAAATATATTAGTCGCATCATCAGGTCGAATCGGTATAAGAACTAGAAGAACTAATCTCCACCTCAAACTCAACAGACTCAGTCTGCTGCCAAAACTCACCCAAATCGCGAGAACCCCAAAACTCACCAATTTCTTGGTAAGAAGCGGCCTCAGAAACCAAAGTTTTACCGTCGCTCATAATTCCTCAATCCACTCAATAAGGCATTTCATCCCCAGGACGAGGCTTTTCCCCACCCTCACGGTTTAAAATCGACAGAAATGCCTCTCTATCTGCCCGTTCCTTCCGCTCCTCAAAAAAAGCCGCTGTCTCCAGAGCTGACAATTTCTCAGCAACAGCAATAGCTATAAACTGGTTAATGCTCGTGCCATCCCGTTTTGCCACTCGCGACACCGCCTCCTTCAAAGACTTGGGAAGACGCAACGGGTATGTAGTTGACTGTTTCATCCTCTTATCCTCCTTATTGCTTCACCAGGTTTCATTAGCTCAATTCCGAACCGCTGCGGAGCATTACCAAAATCCTTTTGGTTGAACGTCACCACCGCATCAGCTCTCCCATTGATTGCCGCCTCCAAAACCATTTCATCTTCCGGATCGTTCAATTGCGGTCGCCAGAGAAAATAGGTTTGAACTGGTTCTATCAAAGCTATTACCCCATCCGCGAAAATCAACGCCTCTTCTTTCGTCAGTCCAGCAGCGGTCCAGTGTTCCGGGGCAGAGCATTTCGCCTCATACTCTATCGCTAGAGAAACGCTAGCGAGTAACTGTACAGTACCGTTTACCGCCGCCTTCAGCAAGGCTGCCGATGCCCCCTTAGGGCTTCTTAATGCGGCGATAATAACATCCGTATCCAAAACTAATCTCAACATGAGATGATATCTTATACGATATCACGAGCTAATGGCAACTGCCTGCCCATATTGAGAACTCAACAGTAGGGTGCGTTCGTAACGCACCGAAAGTGGCGATCGCCTGAGATAAAATATCTTAAATATAGCTAGATTGAGGTATAAGAATTTGTAGGTTGGGTAGAGCGATAGCGAAACCCTTCGGCTACCGCGGTCCCTGAGCGCTTGCCCTGAGCGAAGTCGAAGGGAAGTCGAAGGGCAGGGACCGCCCAACACTAAATACGCTTGTTGGGTTTCGTGACCTCAACCCAACCTACAATATAATCAACTTCATGAGATGATATCTTATAAGATATCACAACCTGATAGGCGATCGCTTATAATAAAACCAAATACTACATCATTCGGAAAATTGATGAGTCTTGATTCTAACTATTTAGTTGATAATTTAGCAAATTCCAGAACAGGATTATTTCAATCTTGTCATAGTAATAGTAATGCAGCGGTAATAGATTCCCAAGAACCCACTTTCTATTATTTTGCCTATGGTTCTTGCATGTGTCCCGTGGATTTAAAGCGAACTATAGAAGAGTCAGCTCATGGCTATATAATCGGTACTGCAACGCTAAAACAATATCGATTGGGTTTTTATTGTCGCTCGAATACGAGAAACTGCGGTACTCTGGATGTGGTAGCGGACCCTAACTCTGAGGTAGAGGGAGTCCTTTATCGATTGCCCTGGCGTTGTAGCGATCGCCTAGACGAAAGAGAAGAAGTTTCCCAAAACGTCTACCGTAGAGAAACCATCGCAGTGATAAGTGGGAATAAGGTTTATGACAATGTGAGAACCTATGTAGTAGTGGATAAATTGTCAGAAGAACTCGCTCCCAATGACTGGTATTTTCATGTGGTTTTACGGGGTGCTATTACTTGTGGCTTGTCTCAGGATTATTGTTGGCAATTATTCCATCATATGTATAGTTTGCAACAAAATCAGTTTGAGTAATTGTAACATCTTCTAGGGATGCAGATTGTGCTTCCATATTATCTATTATAGATTGGTAGAAATGGCCTGAACTGGACAAGTAGGAATACACTGTTCGCAGACAACACAACGAGAACGGAGAAACTTTAGCTCAAATGTATCCGGGTCTAAAGTTAAAGCTTCCGTAGGACAAATCCCCGTACACAAACCGCAGTGAACACAACTCTCCTCGTCAATTAAGATTTCCCGACTGGCGAGAGAAACATGGATATTGCGCGATCGCATCCACTCCACCGCCGCCTCCAACTCATCCATATCTCCAGACAACTCTAACACTAATTTCCCAATTTGATTAGGAGCGACTTGAGCGCGAATAATATTGGCTGCTACGTTAAAATCCTTCGCCAGTCGATAAGTAATAGGAGTGTGAACGTTTTCTTGCTCAAAAGTGAGAGTCACTCTTTGTTTCATTGTTGTTGGTTGTTGGTTGTTGGTTGTTGGTTGTTTGTTGTTTGTTCATTATATAATAAACAACAAGCAACTTAGAAAAATATCTGTGTTCATCTGTGTTCATCTGTGGTTTAAATAACTATAAAATTCTCCCAATTTGTGCCTGTCTGGTTATAACTAATCTTAGCTGTACTGCTAGATCTGATTTTTCTGACCAAATCGAAACAGTAGCCCCAGCAGTTGCTACCTCATCTCTCAATAATAGCTGGACCCCGGAACTAGAAGCAGAATTTCAAGAAAGAGCAGCAGCAGTAATTGAGTATCATGGCAATAAAGGCAAATATGGCAACGGTTACGGCGAGAACGAAAAGCGTTCCTATCCTCGGGCCATGTTTGACTTTTTAGCTGGCAATAAAGAGAAGGCGATCGGCGAATTACAACAGGAAGATCCACAAGCCAAGGCCCATGCTCACACAGAAGGTATCGACTACTATTTCGGCTTCACCCTTAAAGGACAAATCCGCAAATACTTCTATTTCGGTCCTTATCTAGAACCCGCCTACCGACAACGCATGTGGCGAGGAGCAAAAAAGTGGACTGAAAGGGACCCCCTCCTGCGGCCTCATCCTATCTATGGTCGAGGAAATGGAACCGGGAAGGATTGGGATATTAGCACTCGGGGCCTTTGGGTAGACGGTCGCAATACAGATAATCTCCGGGCCATGAGAGAAGTGGCAGTGTACCTCATGGCAGAAGAAACGGGAAACGAAGCAACCCGCCAGCTTTACCAAAAGAAAATCCAGCGTTACGTCTGGGCCCTATATAATATTGGCATGGGAGAATGGGACTCAGAAACTTACCACGGACACACCTTTGCCGCCTATCTCAATCTCTACGATTTTGCTCAAGATCAAGAAGTGAAACAATTAGCTAAAGCTGCTTTAGATTGGTTGTCTGCTGCAGCAGCTGTAAAATATTATCGAGGAGGTTGGGCTGGTCCAGTGAAGCGAGATTACGGGCACAGTAATGTAGTCTATGGTTCTGCTGCCCCTCGAGTTTTTTGGCTTTATTTTGGCCAGAATCCCCTACCTAACCCGGAACCAGAATTGGATTCACTTTATCTCATTACTAGCGATTATCGACCCCCACAAGCAATTGTCGCCTTAGCTCGGAAACAGTTTGAAAAACCAGTGGAACTTCTCAGTAGTAAACCTATCTATGAAAATTGGAAAGAAGGAGGTGATCGCCAACCAGGATATTGGGAAACAACTTTCTTTGGTAATAGCTATCAAATGGGTAGTATTGTGGCTAGATTTGCCGATGGCGATGTTGCCCCCTTTAAATTAGTAGCCTCTAATTCTCAGCGAGGAGTAGATTATTTTGTCGCCAATACCAAGAGAAATTGGGTGCGATCAGGGAAAAACCCTGGGGACCAAATCGGACAATATGAAAACTTATTAATTTGGTTGCGTCCTGTAGATGGAGTGCCTTTTTTCTTTCAATTGCCCAAAACTGCTCAAGTAGAGAGAGAAAATGGGATTTGGTTTATTCAGTTAGAACAAACTTGGTTGGCCATCCATCCTCTTAATTTAGCAGATTATCAAATTGTGGAAATTCCCAATGAGAAATTCGCCCAACTTTATGAGCAAGAAATTACTTGGAAGGCCAAGACTAAGGGCAAGGGATATGCAGGGTTTGCCTTAGAAGTGGGGGAACAAGAAATTTCTAGTTATGAAGATTTTAAACAAGATATTCTTAGTTCCAGTCAGTTAGATGTGAGAGAATTAGAGAAGGGGAAAGTGGGATTGAAAGGGATTAATGGCCAGAGGTTGACTTTAGGATATAACCCAGAGAACTTATTGCCATTAGTTTGGCGAGATGGTACTCAGCTTGCAGAGAGCCCTTCGACTTCGCTCAGGGACCAGGTCGCCGAACTGCATCGTTGGCAGGATAATTTTGCTCTTTATCAAACTACAGGGGTTGGAATAAGTCCTATTTCTCTTGGTTGGAAGGAAGGAATCTTGAAAGTAAATGCTGGCGGTTTTAGTTTCAGTCG
>JH610810.1 GCA_000252485.1 Prochloron didemni P4-Papua_New_Guinea
TAACCTCTTAATTGTTAATTGTTCATTGTTAATTGTTCATTGTTCATTGTTCATTGTTCATTGTTAATTGTTAATTGTTCATTGTTCATTGTTCATTGTTAATTGTTCATTGCTATAGATCTACATCCACATGGGGAAAGGGTTGAGTTCCTCTTCTTTTAAGGGAACTGACAACCAATTGGCTCGAATCGGAACCTCATAGAGTCTTCCTGGACCTAGCCTTTTCCACATATGACGTAACCCTGGAACCATTACCTTGGCAACTCTCAGTCCAATATCAGGCCGTGTCTGATCCAGTACCAGCATTTCCATCCCTTTGTCTTCCACTATTTTTTGGCACAGCTTCACATCCTCTAACAAGTCATCACTAGCCAGTAGGGGGTAGTCATCCTTTCTCTTTGCCAAAGCATCCGGATTGGGAGACAAATAGATGTGGTTGGCCAGAGTTGCTGTTGTCCACCATTGAATCGCTAGGGGATCGGCATTGGGTGAATACCTTGTTTGACCCTCAGCTTCCAGCAATACATTGGGCAAAATCTGATTGACCTCCGTTAAGGCTCGACTCAAGGCAATTTTTGGCTCCAAATGGCTGCCATATCCCAAAACAATATCTTCCATAGCCCAATTCTGGCGACAGGAGATAGCAGCAAAGGTAGGAATATTGAGATCGCTAGTAATGTCTAAAACCCACAACTGCCGATTTAAACTTTGATAGTACTGTTGCAATTGCTCAAAGTAGGGTTCTCCAAAACTCCCTAAATCAACTGGTGGTTTCCTGAGTCGGTTATACCACCACAGTGCTACACTATCCCGTTCTACCAGTTCCATAAAACCTTGTAGAATCGCTTCTTCCATGGTATTGCCCGCCGCACAACCGTTTGAATCTGCCCAACAATCTGGTTTGTAGCCCGGATCGTAGCCGTAGTAGCAATAGGCAGTTGGCAAATATTTAAATTCCCCATGGGTTAAAGACCAAACCGGTGTCCACTCAATCTCCCGTTCTGGGTCAAAGGGTTCTGGTACTTGCTGAAACCAGCCTTGGTTCTGGGCGTTCCACTCCGCTCTATTTTGGTATTGCTGTTGGCTAAACTGCATACAGGCATTGGGTTCAATGGCGCGATCGCCCATCTGTACATAGCTTCCCTTTTCCCTCCCCTCATCACCTTGAAATACTCCAGAATAGCGTTCAATGGCCTCACAAAAACCACTGGCTCTAGCTTGAGCATCTGTTCTGCCCTTGCCAGCACTCCTACCTCCCAGGTTCCTGCCTAAGGCTGGGAAATCATCAAAGACAGTTCGGTAATGATGACTGGCGATATAGTTACACAACAAGCCTGGCCCGGGTAGCTGATTCAATTCTCGAACAACTCCAGTAATGGGGCTAATATGATGTTCGTACTTACTAAGGGTTTCTTCTGGAGAACAGATGCGATGTCCTCCATCTGCCACGAACTGTTTCTGACGATGACCAATTACCACTGGCAATGCTGTTGCCATTAAATTCGGGTTCCCACAACTCGGACATTGAGGACGCTTAACCAGCATATGCCTTCGAGTTTGCAGCCCCAGGGTGTCGTAGGTTAATACAGCCCCTTCAATTTGTTGATTTTCTCCTCGAACAATCCATTTAAAAACTTCCGTTGCCGCCATGGCTAAGATTGTTTGCACTGTGGAGGAGACAAATCCTAGGGGTACGGATATGCCATGGCCACTTGCCTTGTTCCTCTTAATAAATCCTTCCACCGGTCGATTGTCCTCCAACCTAGAGGCCAAACAATGCCAACAACCGGTTTTTTCTGGCAGGAACAGCGGTCCGATCCAGCCCACCGTTCCCCAAGGTTTAATCAGCATCCAGGGGGATTGCTCCTGCAACATTTGTTGGTTAAAATCTTCCAACTCTGGCTGCAAGTAATCCTCTACCAATACCAGGGTTAAATCACGGGTGC
>JH610811.1 GCA_000252485.1 Prochloron didemni P4-Papua_New_Guinea
CTCTTTCCTGATCGCCGTAAGGGAACAGCCCATTGGGCTATCCCACAATAGATTATAGCGTTAATAGTTGGGAATATAAAATTACTCAATAGTTGGAATAATGTTATAAGTAGGGTGCGTTCGCAACGCACCGCAACCCATAAATACAAGCGACCGCATTGAGCGAATATCCAATTAATTTTGCCTAGGTACTTAGCGTTAATAGTTGAGAATATAAAATTCTCAATAGTTGGAATAATGTTATAAGCAATTGTAGGTTGGGTTTCCCTATCGGGAAACCCAACACAAGTTTACTGGGCTTGTTGGGCGTTGCCCTGCCCTTCGACGACCCTCTGGGGCCGCGTAGCCGAAGGGTTTCGTGACCTCAACCCAACCTACATTGAAAAGTTTCTGAAATTACTCTGAGGCAGCCCAGAGGGCTACCCCACGATTTATAAATATAGCGCTTCGCACTGGTATCGTTACATGCTACATTTTTTATACAAAAATGCTGCATCTGCTGTATAACTATTAACTATCCACTATCCACTATCAACTATCCACTGCTATATTAAGCTAAATAATCAAGATTATCCAATCACCAATTCAATAATGTCCATCGCAATTGATTTTGGCACTAGTAACACAGTTGTAGCTCGCTGGAACTCAGTAACGGAAAAAGCAGAAACTCTCAACTTACCGGGACTTTCCCAGCAACTACGGGAAAATCCTCCTCTCATTCCCAGTTTACTTTACGTGGAAAATGCTCGGTTCGCGAAAATCATCCTGGGTCAAGAAGTGCTGGACCGAGGTCTGGACTTGAGCAATGACCCCCGCTTCTTCCGCAACTTTAAACGAGGTATTGGGGCTCAAATACAGGGTTTTCTGCCAGAATTAGAGGACATCACTGTCACCTTCGAGCAAGCAGGAGAATGGTTCCTGCAGCAATTAATTGCTAAACTGCAAGGGGAAAGTGCTGACTCTGAGGAGTCTTTGGTGCTGACGGTTCCCGTAGATAGTTTTGAAGCCTACCGTAACTGGCTTGCTGATGCTTGTGAATCTTGGGCGGTGGATAAGGTGCGGATTCTGGACGAACCAACCGCTGCAGCTTTGGGCTATGGCAGTGCAGAGGGCAATTTATTATTGGTGGTAGATTTTGGCGGCGGCACTGTGGATCTTTCTCTGGTACAATTAAACTTAGATAAGAACAAGCAAGCTCAAGGTTTTATTCTTAAATGGGGCGAAAAATCCCTGGGAAAAAATAAGGGTCAAAGACAAACAACTGCTCGGGTCTTGGCTAAAGCAGGGCAAAATCTCGGTGGTTCGGATTTGGATAATTGGTTGGTAGATTATTTTGCCAAAACTCAAGGATTACCAAAATCTCCTTTAACTACTCGCTTGGCGGAAAGATTGAAAATCCAGCTTTCTCAGGAAACTGAAGCCAGCGAAGTTTATTTCAATGACGAAACTTTCGACAGTTACGCATTAGAATTAGACCGCTCTAGTTTCGAGCAAATTTTAACAGAAAATCAGTTCTTTGTTCGACTGGATGAATTGATGAATCGAGTGCTGCAACAAGGCAAGGGCTATGGGATTGAAATGGGGGACATTGATGCAGTATTATTAGTGGGAGGTACGGTCCAAATTCCGGCAGTTCAAAACTGGGTTAAGCAATACTTTGATGCTAGTAAAATTCGCGCCCATCGCCCCATGACTGCTATAGCTGAAGGGGCCTTACAATTAGCTCGCGGTGTGCAAGTGAAGGACTTTCTCTACCACAGTTACGGGGTGCGCTACTGGAACCGACGCAATAGATGCCACAGTTGGCATCCTATTATTAAAACGGGACAAGCCTATCCTATGGAAGAAACCGTAGAGTTAGTATTGGGAGCTTCGGTGGATAATCAACCTAGTATTGAGTTGATTATAGGGGAGTTGGGGGCTGAGGATATGGGCAGTAGGGAAGTTTATTTTGACGGCGATCGCCTGGTAACTCGCACTCTGGATAGTGGGAAAACTTCGGTACAACCTCTCAATGACCGAGAGGGGGCGAGAACTATTGCGAAACTGGATCCTTTAGGACAACAGGGAAGCGATCGCATTAAAGTCCAGTTTTGGGTAGACGAACAGCGTTTTCTCCGCATGACGGTGGAAGATTTGTTGATGATGGAAACTCTCTTGGATAATAGCAAGGTAGCTCAATTGAGTTGATAGCTCCTGAGGTCGAATTCAAAATTCAAAATTCAAAATTCAAAATTTAAGAATTGACGAATTTTGACCCGAAAAACGCCAGAAACTTTAAAAGCCTTATCCCTCTTGGTTTTTAGCTTGTTGTCAATTTTCAGATTCGGTCGAGCAAACCCTAATTATATGTTTGGCTATTAATTAAATTACAAACAAACAACCAACAACCAACACTTCGGCTACCCTTCGACGAGCGGTCACTGAGCGAAGTCGAAGTGCAGGGCAAGCGCTCAGTGCAGGCAACAAACAACAAACAACCAACAACAAACAACCAACAACCAACAACCAACAACAATTACATTTTAGCTAAATACTCGCTATAACCTAACTGGTCCAATCGCTCTTGTTTAGTTAACACTGACTGGGCCAAACTTTGCCGATATGCTTGTACTTTTGCTTGCAATTCAGGTTGGTAAGCGGCGACAATTTGAATGGCTAACAAACCAGCATTTTGAGCATTGCCAATAGCTACTGTTGCCACAGGAATTCCTCTGGGCATTTGAACGATAGAGTAAAGAGAATCTACTCCCTGTAAATGTTTGCTGGCTACGGGTACGCCAATGACCGGTAGAGGAGTCAAAGAGGCTACCATTCCGGGCAAATGTGCTGCTCCTCCCGCTCCAGCTATAATTACCTTTAGCCCCCGCTCGTGGGCAGTTTGGGCGTATGCTACCATTCTTTCTGGAGTGCGATGAGCCGATACGATGGCTACTTCTGTCTGTAGGTCAAATTCTTCGCAAATGGCGATCGCCCCTTCCATGGTGGGCAGGTCTGAATCGCTGCCCATAATAATACCAACTAATGGTTTGTGTTTGCTCATTATATATTAAAATTAATTTATCCCACTAGATACTATCATGAAAAATAGGTCAGATTTTTCCTTATCCTTATTTACTAGTTTGCAACCGGCAATGGCTCTTATTAGTTCTATTATAAGTCAGTCTCTTTTTAATGAAGAGAAAAATATAGAATTTTACTGCGATACCGATCCAGAAGGTGTACCAACAACATTTGTTCGCACCACCCAGGGAAACATTCCGTTGATTAAGTGGAGTCCTGAGTATTTTAGTTGTTCCGGTTATACATCTCTACAGTTCTCTGAAGAGGTATGGAGAAGATCGCAAGAATCTCTAATAGAAGAGATCGGTACTCTTGACCTGGACAATAAGCGAAAACTGCTGGACCTCTTGGAACAGCAAATCTTTGAGGCTGAGGAAGCCAACTATGAAGAAGATGCCGAGACTGTTGCGGAAATAAAAGCAGTTCAGGCTGAATATGAGGCTGGGGAATACATGACTTTCGATGAATACCTCGAAAGTCTCTCAAAGAAAATTTTATGACTTATACTATTAACATTTCTAAGTCCGTGCAAAAGCAAATTTATAAGCTACCGCACAATATTATAGCTCGCATTATTCCAAAGATTAAACAACTTAGCACAAATCCTTATCCGGTAGGCTCGATAAAGCTTAAAGGCTATGAAAATCAATATCGCATCCGGATAGGAGATTACCGAGTACGATATGAAGTTGATGATGAGAAAGCGCTAGTCAAACTTATACAGTGCAAGCATCGTAAAAATGTTTATAAGAATAAGAATTAGTTATAAGTTGTTTGTTGTTTGTTGTGAAAGTTTCTGAAATTATATGATTGTGACCAAAATTTAAAAAACTGAAAACTGGTCACAATTTATAATAGCTTATTTTTCTTTCTTTGGCCAGCTTGGAACTATAGGCACACTGCGAAGCTGATTCCTTCAGGATCGCTTTACAAATTCAGGACTTACGCACACAACTATAGAAACCGGGTTTCTAACCCAGATAAAATGACTAAGCTCCAAGTTTTTCCTCAAGAAACCCGGTTTCTGCGAAGTCCTAAAATTCTGACGATTGAATTTCTATTTATTGAGCGATCGCTCGTTCCTAGAAGCTAGGACAAAAAAGATATGAGGA
>JH610812.1 GCA_000252485.1 Prochloron didemni P4-Papua_New_Guinea
GATTATTTTGATTATTTAGTTGAATTAGCCGAAAGACGAAATATTGTAAGCAATACAGTAAAGTCTAGGAAGAGCAAGGGTGAAGTTTTATCGTTTAATAAGCCGGGAATTAATCTGAATTCTCAAGTTAATTCTCTTGAAAATCCAGAGCTCAAACAAGTACTCGTTCGAGGTTTAAAGAATAGGTCAGAAGTTTTCAATCGCTTGATACCAAAAGCTTGGGAAGATGAGAAATTCAAGCAAGAGTTACTCAATAATCCTAGAGCAGTTTATACTCAAGAGTTTGGTTACCAAGTACCAGATAATTTAACCTTTGAAGTTCTTGAAGAAACTCTGGCTGCCATCAAAATAGTTTTACCCATAAATCCATTTCTCGGGATACCAGAAGAGGAATTGTCTGAGGAAACAAATTCACGACTTTGATACCGATAGTGAAAGTGAAGATGAGCAAAAGACAACAAAGACAAAAACTCCCTAACTCTTTTATCTAGTCCGAACATACCAACACCATATGCTTTGAGAATGCCTAATATTAACTCACTCCAAAGGCTGTAAATTATGCTAAAAATTACTGACCCTAATCTATCCAACTTCTACGCTGTTAAGCCTGACTTCAACATTCTTGAATTTGACTTTACTCGACGGAGTAACTGTCAGAGGCTAATCGACTCTCTTGTGAATCAAAATGGCGATGCTGCAGCCGCTTCTGATGTTACGTTTGATGAGCCAGAGGAGATTTTAGAACGGCTCAAAGCGTATCAGCGCTTGTTGCGGTTGGAGCCGAATGAGTTTACGGCGGAGGCGCTCCATGGGTGTGGCTATGAGTCAGCGTGGCAGATTGCGTCTAAGAGTGAGAAAGTCTTTAAGCAGGAACTGAAGGGACGGCTTAGTGAAGAGAATGCCCAACGGATTTACCGTAAGGCCCGGGGGGTAAAGGGCCGTACACTGTACCTGTGGGCGACGGTGCAAAATTTGGTGAAGTCGCCTCATTTTCGGGCAATGCGTCCTAACAATGTTTCGACTGAGTTGGTGAGTTATTTATCGTCCCAGATTCCGGGCTATGACGATCTCTTTGGCAGCCTGGACTATTACGAGGTGGAACATTGCCAGTCTATCCTTAGCCCTGCGGCCTATTTTGTAGAGTTGATGTGGTACATCGAGCAATACTATACCCAGCCAGCGTCGGGTGTTGTGCCCACAGGCTTTACCCTGGATGAGCGTCGGCCTGACTTAAAAGATATTGAGCTGACCTGCGAAAATAGTTTAGATTCGGTGCCGTTTTTGCACATTCTCAATGACGTTCTGCGGGCACGGATCGAAGGCTTTAGTGATGTTGGAGCAGGGAACGCTAACTGTTATTTTGCGACGGCTGTATACCCTTGGCGTGTACCGTTCAATTTGCCACTAGAACAGATTCGGGGGTATTTGGTCCACCTGCAAGCCGAGTTGCCAGAGATTTATCGTACCTTTGGTGCTGGGGCCGATGTTATTGGACAGACCGAGGTTGGCCTGTCGGTTGAGATGGCAACTTTGGTAACTACTTCCAAGGCTGATGATGATAGCAAGCTCAAAGATTATTACGGGCTAGAGAATACTGCTAATCTGGATGAGCTTGAGGATCGCGATCTCTTCTTAAAGCAATCTGGTCTGACTCGGCCTGAGCTGGTGGAACTGTTGGATCAAAATTTAACTCAAGCTGAGAAAGAGGCGGGCTTAGGTCGTCATTTTTACATCAACCAGGTCTTAGGGTCTGATGGGACGATTGAACTTCAGCCTGACGACGACGATCCCACTCAAGAGACGCTGCCAAATCTCAGTCAGGAGACCTTGGATCGCATTCATCGGTTTGTTCGGTTGGCCCAGGTATTGGGCTGGTCTTTTGCTGATTTGGATACTGCCTTGCGGGCCATTGGTATTTCTGCAGATAAGGACATTGATGGGTCTGCTTTAAATACGCTGGGGCATTTGTGTACATTACAACGCCGTTATGATGAACCGGTGGATGTGCTCTGTGCGTTGTTTGCCGATATGAATACCATTGGCATTGGCGATCCGAAAAAGCCGGTTGCTCTGTTTGAGCGGATTTATAATCTGCCCTCACGGCTTGGCGGGAACCAGCAGCCCTATCGACCCCATTACGAAGGCTCTGTTGAGGGTGTTATTACCAGCGAATTAAACTGGCAAGCAGACGGGACAACTTCAGATGAACCCCATTTCAGCGCGGCGCGGATGGCGGCCAGCCTGGGTTTGAGTCCGACCAACCTGAATGCTCTACGACAAATTCTATGGGGTGATGAGGAGTCTATTTCTTTAAGTGTGCACAATCTGACACTGCTGTATCGCTTTACTGTGATGAGCAAGTTGTTGGGGATGAACTTGCAAGACTATAGGGCGTCGGCAGAGCTTCTGAACATCGATATTGCCACCACACTGGAACCTGCAGCAACTGGTGTTTTGGAAGACTTTGAGCGGCTGGTGGCTGCTGCCGATTGGTTAAAGCAGCAGGGCTGGACCCTGGCTGAGATGGATTATGTGCTCAACGGTCGTGAATATAAGACGGTCGAGGCCTTGATTAAGACGGACGATATACCAGAGCTAATGGAAGGCTTTTGGGCACAAAATCTACCCACTGTTTCCGCTGCACCAGACGATGACGAGATCGCTATGCTCAACGAGGGTCTAGCATTGTATTTGGGTATAGATAGTGAGTTATTTCCTGGGTTAGCTCATTTTGTGGCGCAAATCACAGGTGTCGAAAATTATCTGGAGTTGTTGTATACCCCAACAGACGTAAATTCACCTGACCCTGGTGATTCGTTTGATGCCGACGAGCTACGTATCGAAGTTTTCCTTGATTATCTTTCTCGCTATCATTTACTGGCAACAAAAATTGGCTTAACCGGTTGCGAACTGAGTAGTGCAGCGGATTATCCGACACAGTATAACTTGCCAGGAAATTTGCCAGGGACATATACTGACCCGATTCAGTTAGAGATTAGTCATGTTCATGCCTTGTCTGATTTCAAAGCCCTGGTGCTTGAATTTGATGATACTGAAAATGGACTGGTGGGCTATTTAGAAGCCATTGGGAACAGTGCCCTTTCTGATATAGCAGATAAAATTGCGGCTCTGTCAACCCTTTCAGGCTGGCCAGAAGATGAGCTGAGTGGATTACTCACTTCAGCAGACTTGGGCTATTCAAACAGTGACTTGGAGTCGGTTGTGGGGTTGGCTCGCGTTAGCCAGGCGTTTGAGTTGATTGAGGCGATGGGAGGTAGCGTTACTTTTGTCAGACAATTACTCTCCCTTGGTAGTTTATCTGTGGATACTGACAGTTGGGCTGAATATACTGCTGCCGCTGACGCGGTGAGTCAGGTGGTGCAGTCCAAGTATGTGGGTGAAGAGCTGGATGAGGTGACCCGTAAGCTGAATGATCCGCTGGACGAGGCGCTGCGGGATGTGATGACTGACTTTTCGATCTGGCGATTGAACCAGGACTGGGCAGGCACAGGCCGTTCCCTAGAGAATCGGCAGGATTTGTCGGAGTATCTGCTGGTGGATGTGGAGATGGAGGGGGTGAGTGAGAGTACCCCCATCAAGCAGGGCCAGCTATCGCTACAGATGTATGCCCAGCGTTGTCAGCTAGGTTTGGAGGAAGGCATCCAGCCCCTAGATCTGGACAGTAGCCAGTGGGAGTGGATGTTGGATTATCGATTATGGGAAGCGAATCGGAAGATCTATCTGTACCCAGAAAACTATGTTGAGCCAGATTTACGCATTGAGAAGTCCGTTGAGTTTGCCACCTTGCAAAATGAGTTACAACAGGGCGCAGTCACGGATGAACTGGTGGAGACAGCGTTTCTCAACTATTTTAATAGCTTTGAAACCCTGGCCAAGCTGCAAATTGTGGAAACCGCTCGTTATAAAATCAAAGACCCGAGTCGTCCAAACCCCATCGATACACTGTTGGTGTTTGGCAAGACTGTAACGGAGCCAACCAGGTTTTATTACCGTCGATGCACCGATCCGGCTTCTAGCAATCCTGTTTGGCAGTACTGGGAAAAGATTAATTTACAGATCAATGCCACAACGGTGATGCCTGCCTATGCGTTTCATCGCTTGTTTATTTTCTGGGTGGAACAGAAAGAGATTACTAAAAACGATGGCCAAGGCAGGGAAACCACAGAAATTCAGGTAACGATTAAGTACTCCTTTTTAAACTCCCATAACAAGTGGGTTGAGCCTCAAAACCTAGTTGCTGATTATACAATTGACGGTTTAACCGTTGATGATAGTAAGGACCTTGTTTGGCAGCGCCCCTATGCTTTAGTGGTGCCTGTGACTGAGCCGGATAGCGACGAAGAAACGGAAGAGATACTAGTGTTTCTGGGAGAAACACCAACAGAATATGACGCAACAGAATATGACGACAGACATATTTTCCACAGCTGGGGATTACGTCAAGATTTGTTGAGCGAAAAGCAAAGATGGACATTTAGAACTAATGTTTCGAAGGCTAATGAAGACGAGATAGGAGAGTGGACATCAGGGGATTGGCTATCCGAAGGCCGTAATTCTCTAGCCGCAACAAGTGTCGGTTCTCTTGCTATTTTTGCTGGCGGGTATGGCAGTAGTAGTCGTAGTCGTAAAGTCGATATATATAATGCGAAGACAGGAGAGTGGATATCAGGGGATTGGCTATCCCAAGGCCGTAATGATCTAGCCGCAACAAGTGTCGGTTCTCTTGCTATTTTTGCTGGCGGGTATAACGGTAGTCGTAGCCGTAAAGTCGATATATATAATGCGAAGACAGGAGAGTGGAGATCAGGGGATTGGCTATCCGAAAA
>JH610813.1 GCA_000252485.1 Prochloron didemni P4-Papua_New_Guinea
TGGACCATTGGTTTTCTAATAATTCAAAGGAATAGTTATTGTTACTGCTAGCCACACTACTCAAGCGAATGACATATTCTCCTGTATAGGGGAGGGTCTGCTCGAAATCTCCTCCTCGATTGCTATAGTCTAATCGCGTCCAATTGAGACGGACTCCGGAATCGGTATACAAACCCCATTGGTTATAATAATCCCCACTGATGCGATTGAAGAAAATACGCTGTCCTGCTTCTCCACTGAAGCGATAGAGGTCGGTTTCCAGCTTAGTTGTACCAAAATCACCACTGACTACTTCTTGAAGATTGATTTCTGGTGCTGTAGCTAAGTCTAGAATCTGGAATTGATAACTGCGATTGGCATTGTTGTAGTAATCAAAAACTTTAACAGTATATTCTCCGGACTGGTCTAATAAATAAACTCCGGTATCCTTGTAAGTATCGTGATTGCTAAAGATTTCTGTGCCATCGGGACGGACTAAAGCAGTTCTAATTCTGCTAGTAGTAGAAAGCCCATCCAGGATGATTAAGGTTCCTGCTGCTGCGGTAAACTGATGCTGTTTGGTTTCTCCTACGC
>JH610814.1:0-770 GCA_000252485.1 Prochloron didemni P4-Papua_New_Guinea
TTGAAGACAACCACCGCCGCCGCCTCGATATCATCTTGTTTGTAAACGGCTTACCCTTGGTGGTGATAGAACTTAAAAACCCCGCCGCCAAAGAAGCTGATATTTACGCCGCTTTTAACCAACTGCAAACCTACAAAAAGCAAATCCCCAGCCTCTTTACCTATAACTCCCTACTGGTTATATCTGATGGACTCACGGCCAAAGCAGGGTCACTCTCCGCCAAGTATGACCGCTTTATGGAATGGAAAATGCCCTCCCCTAGCCCCTCCCAGGGGGAGGGGGACAAGAGACAGGGGCAGGTGGACCAGAAACAGGGCCAGGGGGACAATAAACAGTGGCCGGGGGACCAGAAACAGGGGCAAGGGGACCAGAAACAGGGCCAGGGGGACAATAAACAGTGGCCGGGGGACAATAAACAGTGGCCGGGGGACCAGAAACAGGGCCAGGGGGACAATAAACAGTGGCCGGGGGACCAGAAACAGGGGGAGGTGGACCAGAAACAGGGGCAGGGGGACTGGCCCTCCCCCTGGGAGGGGAGTCCGGAAGTCCCTCTCCCTCTGGGAGAGGGATTTAGGGAGAGGGCCCTAATTAAGGGAATGCTCAACAAAAGCACCTTATTAGATTTAATCCGCCATTTCACTGTTTTTGAAGAATCCACAACCCAAGATCCAAAAACTCAAATTGTCACTATTCAAAAGACTAAGAAAATCGCCGCTTATCATCAGTATTATGCTGTAAATAAAGCCCTGGAAAGTGTGATTAGAGCTGTG
>JH610815.1 GCA_000252485.1 Prochloron didemni P4-Papua_New_Guinea
AATCAGCTATAATTTTTGTTCTTTCACTCGCAGTTGTCCGCTCATCAGTTTGGGGAGCAAGGTATCACGGGTTTTTGTTAGGGTTTGGATTTCTTCTTCATTATTAAATATTTTTCGATCCATGGGCGAAATTGTCTTTTCAAATAAATCAATGATTTCTTTTTTTGGAATAATGCTTTCTAAGCCATTAAAATTAGCTTTGTTGAGAGAGCCAAAAACTGTTCCTTCAGTTTCAAATACATCAAACATTTTTCTATATGATGTCAATTTATAAAGACAGTAGGATTTACTTTGACTTCTAACAGCAGCTAATCCACGACCAATACAACACTTTTCAAAAGCAACGTTAATATCTCCAATAGGCGCACGAACACTTACTAAAACATCTAATTTTTCAGCAATTCTTTTAGGTTCGGTGGTATATAGCCTCATAGTTGGAAAGCGAAATCCAAAATCTGTTCTACCTTGAAAAAATATTAACCCTTCCTGATTTTCGTTATAGCTAGAACCTGCAGGTGACTGACCCATAATTATTTCAAATTCGTCCCCTAAAGTTCC
>JH610816.1 GCA_000252485.1 Prochloron didemni P4-Papua_New_Guinea
GCAAATCGTAAAGCATGTACAAAAAACTTATAAATCTGATTGAAACTTATATTACTCATAATGTTGCCAAACTCCATTCTTCAATTGGTGTTTCCAAACCGGACTTAATTGATTCTCCCATTCCTGGAATTGATAATAAGTAGAGAGTTTCCTGAATCGCGGACCAATCTTCTTCAGCTATGAGAATAGCATTGCTGTGATCGCCCTTAATTAAAACTGGTTGGTGGGACTGGGCAACATCATCAATAAGTTGTTCCAAATTGCTTTTAGCTTGATTTACTGGTAGAGCAGACATTGCTAAGATGACTAAATTATCAGTTGACAGTTGATAGTTGATAGTTGATAGTTGATAATTATACAATAATCGGTTGGTTGCTCTCACTTAATACTAAACACGAAAGCTACCAGTTTTATGTCACTTCCTACTATTGATCAGAGATTAATTTTAGGTAGCCCGGTTCATGGCACCAGCTATGAAGATGCCTGTGATCGCATTGCTTTTTGGGCTACCAAGGTTACTTCCTGCTATATTATCCCCGCCAACGTCCATGTCATCATGACCGGCTTCTGGCATGGCTCCTATAGAGAGATTATTGCCAATGCAGCCCTGGTAACTCCCGACGGCGTGCCTTTAGTTTGGGCCATGAGGTTGTTGGGAGTAAAAGCACAGCAGAGAGTTTACGGTCCCGATTTAATGTTAGCTTGGTGCTATCGCGCTGCCAAATTAAATATCCCCATTTATCTCTATGGCGGCACCAAATCCATGGTAGAGAAACTGCAACAAAACCTGGAAGCCCGGTTTCCCGGATTGATCATAGCTGGGAGTCACGCTCCTCCTTTTCGACCTTTAACCCCAGAAGAAGAAAAAGCTGACCGAGAAAGGATTCGAGCTTCCGGTGCTAAAGTGGTGTTGGTAGGATTGGGCTGTCCCAAGCAAGAAGAATGGATGTATCGGCAACAGGGGAAATTGGAAGTAGTAATGATTGGTGTAGGTGCGGCTTTTAGTTTCCACAGCGGTGTAGTTTCCCAAGCCCCCAGATGGATTATGGGTTTGGGCTTAGAATGGTTGTATCGTTTCTTCCGAGAACCCGGAAGGTTGTGGCGGCGATATTTAATTAATAATCCTGCTTTTCTGGTGTTGTTTGCCTTGCAGTTATTGCGATATGGGTTTGGTTGCCAGGATGAGAAGGATTTTCGGGGATAATTTCATTGTAGGGTGAAACTGCTCGCTACTATATGGATAATAATCCTCAAGAACCGATACGGGCCAAAAAAGATATTCGCGCTCCTTCCGGGAAGAACAGCTTCTTTAATGGCAATAGGTGGCTGTTGCAGGGAGGTTCGGTCTTGTTACTGAGCGATTTTTTGGCCCTGGCCATCGCCTGGCAACTAGCAGCATATTTCAATGGATTCCATTCTCCCCTTCCCCCTCAGTTAGTGTGGTGGGTTTGGTTCGGCATCCCCAGTTTGTTCTGGGTCTTTGCAGGGGCGATCATTCTTTTTTTTGCCTACGGTCGTCTTTATAGTTTCTCTACCCACGGTCAAAACTACGTTCGCGCCGGACAGCTGGTTACTTTAGTCTATCTTTTATCTTTGGTAGTGGGTTACTTCTATGACCCGAAATTAGACCCGCCGCGATCGCTCTTTTTTGCTGCTTGGTTGGCTAGTGTTATTTTGGTAATTGCCTTCAGACTCTTCATCGAGCTGATATTGCGTCAATTTGAAAGAACCACCGTTGCCGTATTTCTTATTGCTCCCGGTAGTAGATTAAATGAGTTAGCAGCTATTTTAGAGAAACGTTCTAATTATAAAGTAGTAGGAGCAGCTTTTTCCCCTAGCGCCAATGCAGCCAACACCCTTCAAGCAATCTTTGATTCCGGTGCCATAGAAGTACTAGTAGAAGACTTGCCGGCAACTAAACTAGCATCTGCTCTTTATTGGCAATTACGACGTAAAGGAATCGGACTGCGATTAATTCCTTCCAGTCGAGAAATGTTCTATCGAAGGGGAGTAGCAGAAATTTTTGCTGGACTGCCCACTTTACGAGTAGAAGCCCCCTTATTTATTGCTTGGGACTACCGATTAAAGCGGTGGATCGATATATTTGGTGCTTTTTTCGGCCTAATTTTCCTATCTCCTTTATTTTTAATCGTAGCAATTGCCATTAAACTCTCTTCTCCAGGAGGAGTATTTTTTTTGCCAAGAAAGAATTGGTTTGCATGGAAAACCTTTTCAAATGTGGAAATTTAGAACTATGGTAGCTAATGCTGCTGCTTTGCAAGCCAATTTAGAAAGCAAGAACGAAAATAAAGATGGGGTTTTATTTAAAATTAAACAAGACCCTCGCATTACTCCTTTGGGAAGTTTTCTCCGTCGTACTAGCATTGACGAACTGCCTCAATTACTTAATGTTTTGCTGGGTCAAATGAGTTTAGTTGGACCTCGTCCTTTACCGGTGCGAGATGTGAATCGCTTCGACTCTTGGCATCATATTCGCCATCAAGTCTTGCCAGGAATTACGGGTTTGTGGCAGATTTCCGGACGTTCCGATTTCGACAATTTTGATGATGCTGCCAGCCTCGACCTCTATTATATCGATAATTGGTCTCTTAATTTGGATTTAGATATTTTAGTAGATACTTTCAGAATTGTTTTCTTTGGTAAAGGGGCTTATTGAATTTGTTGTTGGTTGTTGGTTGTTTGTTGTTTGTCGTTTGTTGTTTGTTATTTGTTGTTGGTTGTTTGTAAATGCGTAATAAATAATATAGCCCCTGTGGGGTAGCCCTCTGGGCTGCCCAACCAGAATCAAGCAATATGAGCGATTATATTGTATAGCGCTTCGCGCTGGTGTTTTTATACTACATTTTTGTACAAATATAATACATAACTGCATCACCTTTGTACAAAGCGAAAGGGGCATTTTTCTTGCACGAACTCGCCACTTGTTCATTGTTAATTGTTCATTGAGAATTGCTATAGATTGGGTTGAGGTGACGAAACCCAACAAAAAGATCGTAGTATTGAGCCAATCATTTTTTCGGAGCACAATCGGAGTCAATAAACCATCCTTTTTCAGTAATATCATATCCCTCGCTTAACGAGAGGACTTGTTCTATTGATTGGCGATCGCAACAAGTTCTCAGAATTTCTAAGCCATTTCGAGAGCTTTTACATATAGGGCAACCGTTCTATTCTCAAAGTCCCCCTTATTAAGGGGGATTTAGGGGGATATGTATCGTTGGGGGATAAACCCTATTTTGTATCCTTATAAAAAACATGTTAAACTATAATCAACTCTTTCTTTGAACCCTCTGCCAAAATCCCCTGAGGCAATAATAACTCAATCCATTCTGCCACAGCTTCAAAATCACGCCAGATTTCACTATCTGCTAAAATTTCATCACTGGTAGCTATAACCTCCCGGTAAGGAATAAAATGAGTAATCTCTGATTCATTAAGAGAACTATTTCCCAAAGAAACCTCTGATAACCAATCCCTAATCCATTCTAAAGCACGATGTTGGTATTTTTTCATAACTTCTGATGCTTTAATCCCAGGAATAGGAGAAACCAGAAAACGAGGTTCGGGAGTTAATTGAGATTCTGCTCTTCTAGTATTGGATGCTAACAAAGCTCTAACAAGAGCTGCATTTCCTTCTTTTACTTGGGGATGAGGAAAAAAGACCACAATTGCTAAATCTGCTAAATCAAATAATAATGGTGCGTTTAACTCAGATATTCCCCTTCCAGCATCCAGTAAAATAACATCCGGTTTAAAAGTTAAACTATGACTCAGAAGATGGATTAATTCTCTGAGCGGATTTCTTTCTTCTCGATACCATGCTGAGAAATCCAGAAAATCTAACAATCGTGCATAATTAGCATTGAGTTTACCCGGACTCAAACAGTAAAGTTCATCGGTATTGGAAATTTTAATCAAATCTTTTTGAATGTTGGGTTTCCCCCCTTGGTCTAATTTCAACAGAATTGATAATAAACCTGTTTCTTCCTTTACTTCCTTTTCTTTGCCAAATAAACTAGCTAAACTGGGTGCTTCCAAATCCAAATCTACACATAATACAGTCAACCCCTTACGGGCTAAAATTCTAGCAGTATAAGCTAATGCGGTGGAACGTCCAACTCCTCCTTTGAAGGAGTAAAAGGTAGTAATAATGGGTGGTTTTAAATCTTCATCTAAATCGGCAGGAAAAATAATTGGTTCTGGCTTTTTCTTACTTGTAGCAGTTAGAAAACCCGAACCGCGAGCTAAAGCTTCCGGCCATAATGGCACATCTTCTAAATCTGAATCTAGAGGCAATGGTGCTGAAGAGTTTCTCTCCTCTGGTGTCATTAAGTCCAGCCATTCGATAATAATGCTTTCTAATCCTGTTACAACTATTTCTCGTCTTTCGTTATAAGATTTACCAGCAAATTCTGGAGAAATAACAGCAATCAGCCATCCTACAAAAGGATCTGGTTGGACTCGCAAGTCATCAATAGTGAATTGAGCATTAGTTAAATTTTGTTCGATAATCTTTTTTATTTCAGCTTGATTCATTTGTTTTTCCTTTTACGTTTAATTTGTAGCTCGATCCAACTTGCTAATTGCTTGGCTCCTTGAATTAATTCCTCTGAGGTTAATGTACTATGGCAATCAGGAATGATTTATGAGTTGGAAATAAGGCTGTATTCGTCTTTATACCGTTAACTGGTTTTCACATCTGATTACTGATTGCTATAGCCAAAAGATTGGGTGTTGGGCTTGCCCTGTCGTGAGCGAGACCCAACCTACGAAAAATAAACTATTTGTAGCTATTAGGCAGCCCATCCGGCTACCCCACGTTGACAAATACATATTCAGCTCTAAACTACTACTTTTGACCACACCAGTTAAAAGTCCCCCTTTGATAAGGGGGATTTAGGGGGATAGTCCCATGGTTTCTAATCTTTATTTTTCTCGATCGCCAGAGAATTACATAGCTAGTTGAATATAATAATACAAAATGAGAATAAACCGCAGAGGACACAGAGGACGCAGAGGCAAGACGGGAGAGGAATAGTTACTTCCTTCTAATTCATGAGTCAGAATTATATACAAAGCTACCATTTACTACGATGATCAAAACAATAAATCTCCGCTTACAAGGCATGAGTTGCGCTGCTTGCGCCTCCACCATCGAACAAGCTATTATTAAAGTCAACGGGGTAGAACAGTGTAACGTCAACTTTGCCACCGAACAAGCTACGGTTAAATATAATCCACAACAAACTAATCTCCACACCATTTGTCAAGCAGTAGCAACTGCAGGTTATGAGGCTTTTCCCCTAGAACAAATCCATGAAGGGGAAATAGAAAGAATTAGAAATAAAGAAGAACAAGACTTAAAGCGGAAATTAATTGTGGGGGCGATCACTTCCTGTTTCCTCATCTTCGGTTCTCTCCCCGCCATGACTGGTATCCCTATCCCTTTCATCCCCTCCTGGCGACCCTCTCCCCTAGTACAATTAATCCTCACTACCCCCGTCTTATTCTGGTGCGGTCAGGGCTTTTTTCTCGGTGCCATTAAAGCCTTGCGCCGTGGTAGTTCGGATATGAATACCCTAGTGGCTCTGGGTACGGGAACTGCTTATTTCTATTCCCTCTTCCTCACCTGTTTTCCTCAATTTTTAACCAAGCAAAATTTACCTTTGACTGTTTATTACGAACCTGCCGCCGTTATTATTACTCTCATTCTCTTAGGAAAACTGTTAGAAGGAAGAGGAAAGAAAAAAACATCTGCAGCCATAGCTAAATTAATGGGACTGCAAGTAAAAACAGCCCGAGTTTTGGGTGAAGAAAGAGAAATAGAAGTGAGTTTAGAAGAAGTCATGGTGGGAGATATTATCTTAGTGCGTCCAGGAGAAAAAATCCCCGTAGATGGAGAAGTAATAGTAGGTTCTTCCACAGTAGACGAATCTATGGTGACCGGAGAATCCGTACCTGTAAGCAAAAAACCAGGAGATGAAGTTATTGGGGCCACTATCAATGGCAGTGGTAGTTTTCGATTGCAAGCCTCTCGGGTAGGGAAAGATACGGTATTGGCCCAAATTGTCCAATTAGTCCAAGCCGCCCAAGCCAGTAAAGCCCCCATTCAACAATTGGCAGACCACATCACCGCCTGGTTCGTTCCCGCAGTCATGGTCATAGCCATGGCTACTTTTCTCTTTTGGTTCTTAATAGCCAATAACCTCAGTTTCGCCATTACCGCTGCCGTGAGCGTCTTAATTATCGCCTGTCCCTGCGCCCTGGGCTTGGCTACTCCCACTTCCATCATCGTCGCCATGGGTCAAGGGGCAGAACGGGGTATTTTAATTAAAGATGCTGCCAGTCTGGAATTAGCCCAGAGAATCCATCGCCTAGTATTGGACAAAACTGGCACCATTACCATGGGCCAACCCAGCGTCACCGATTATCTTACCGTTGCGGGGGTGGCTCACGGCAATGAGTTGAAACTGCTCCGTTTAGCTGCAGCCCTGGAAAGGTATTCCGAACATCCCCTAGGGGAAGCCATTGCCAGTTACGGAGACTTGCAGCAGGTTTCTTTCCGGGATGTTCCCGTGGAAGACTTTGCCGCTGTAGGAGGCTCCGGAGTGACAGGAATAGTGAGCGATCGCTTAGTACAAATTGGTAGCTCCGCTTGGATGAAGGAATTAGGCTTGCAGACAGAATCCTTGCAGTCCCAAGCTCAAACTTGGGAACAAGAGGGCAAAACCGTAACCTGGATTGCAGTAGACGGAGAAATTGAAGGATTATTCGCCATTGGCGATCGCCTCAAACCCAACGCAGCAGAAGTAGTGCAACAGTTGCGACTCCTGGGCATAGAAGTAGCCATGCTCACCGGAGATAATCGGAACACCGCCGAAGTAATTGCCCGAGAAGCGGGTATCGAGAGAGTATACGCTCAAGTGCGCCCAGAAGAGAAAGCTGCCCGAGTTCGAGCCTTGGCACAGGGAGGCAAAGTTGTGGCCATGGTAGGAGATGGAATCAACGACGCTCCAGCCTTAGCCCAAGCAGAGGTAGGTATTGCTATTGGCACAGGGACCGATGTAGCCATTGCTGCCAGCGATATAACTCTTATTTCTGGAGATTTGCAACTGATTATTACTGCCTTAGAATTGAGTAAAGCCACCATGAAGAATGTTCGTCAAAATCTTTTTTTTGCCTATATTTATAATTTAGCAGCCATACCCATTGCTGCCGGAATTTTTTATCCAGTTTTTGGTTGGTTGCTCAACCCAGCTATTGCTGGTGCGGCCATGGCTTTTAGTTCTGTTTCTGTAGTCACCAATGCTTTGCGTTTGCGCCAGTTTCAAGCATGAGAACTGTAGGGTGCGTTCGCAACGCACCGCCAAATTTATCGCTATACTAAGTACAGTAGGGTGCGGGCGCTAAGAGCGGCGCTTCGCGAGCGCAACGCACCGCCAAATTTATCGCTATACTAAGATTAATTAAACTGTGAAATAAACCGCAGATGAACGCAGATAAACGCAGATAAATACAGATTTGATATAAACTACAAATGACAGGAATAGAAATAGCTTTAATTACCGGTGCTGCTGGAGGAATTGCCAATGTAGTTGCCAGTACCCTAGCCCATAACAGTGGGAATATGTTGAAAATATTTAGCGGCAGTTTCAAGGAGATCAAAGATAAAGTTCTGCCTGCAGCTAGAAAATACGCCGAAAATTACCATGAACGCCACGGACAGATTAAAGTATTAAAGTTCATGCGTAAATCCGTGAGTTTAGAATCAATTTATACCAAAGTCCAACTTTTAGATGAAGATGGTAGATCTAATTTTCGTTCTCTCCATGAGATGGAACTGGGATTTTGGGAAAGTAACCGTCAATTTCAATTTTTGCAAGATCAGAAAAAGAAGCGATCGGGTGTTAAGATTGCTAATCAGGAGCAATATTTAATGGTATTAGGTGCGCCAGGAGCAGGGAAATCTACTTTTCTCCGTAAAATGGGTTTGGAAGCACTCAAAGGAAAACAAGGAAGATTCAACTATGAGTTGATTCCTGTATTTGTTGAATTAAAGCGATTTACTGCAAGCAAAATTGATATCCAGCAATATCTTACCGCAGAATTCACTACTTGCGGCTTTCCTCAGCCGAAAGAAACAGTTAATCAGCTCTTAAAACAAGGTAAACTACTGATTTTATTGGATGGACTGGATGAAATACCTACTAGAAATTTAAATCTAGCCATAGATAAGATTCAAGACTTTGTAGATCAATATAAGGAAAATCGCTTTATTGCCTCTTCTCGCACTGCAGCTTATCACAGTAGCTTTCGTCGCTTTACCGATGTCACCATAGCCAACTTTGAGGAGACACAAATTGAGCAATTTATTCAGAACTGGTTTCAGTCAGAGGAAGACAAAAGAGCCAACACCGCAACTAAATGTTGGCAAGCACTAAACCAAGCAGAAAATCAAGGGGCGAGAGAATTAGCCCAAACTCCACTGTTGCTGACTTTCTTGTGTTTGGTTTACCATCAATCCCAGAATGTTCCCAACAAGCGCAGTTCCCTCTATAGTCAAGCATTACGTATTTTATTGGAAGAATGGGGGGCAGAAAAGCGAGTAGAACGAGATCCTATTTATCAACAACTCTCTATAGAGTTAGAAGAAGTGTTGTTAGGGAAAATTGCTTTTGCTGGTTTTGAGCAGGATAGGCTCTTTTTCCAGAAACGAGAGATTGTAGAGCAAATAAATCTTTTTAACCAGCAATCTCAATGCCCCTCAACATTTAGATGGAGAAAAGGTCTTGCAAGCCATTGAACTGCAGCAAGGGATTTTGGTTGAAAGAGCGGCGGATATCTTTTCTTTCTCCCATCTCACTTTCCAGGAATATTTAGTGGCTCAACATCTTGTGGATAATAATAAAATCCCAGAATTAGTCAGCAACTACGCTACCAATACTCGTTGGCAAGAAGTATTTTTGTTAGTAGCCGAGTTAATGCGAGGTGGAGCAGATGATTTATTGTGGTTAATGGAGCAACAAGCAAGACAGTATTTGAAAACTCCTGTAGGACAAAAATATCTCGTACCCCTACTTGATTGGAGTGAGAAGATGACTGCTGGCTCCAAAAGCAAGCTTACACCTGGGAAGAAGAGGGCGATCGCCAACGCCTACGTGATCGCCTACGCCTACGCCAACGCCTACGCGATCGCCAACGCCTACGCCTACGCGATCGCCAACGCCTACGCCAACGCCTACGCGATTACCAACGCGATCGCCAACGCCTACGCCAACGCCTACGCGATCACCAACGCGATCGCCAACGCCTACGCGATCGCCTACGCCAACGCCAATGCCAATGCCTTAGAAAAATTTATAGATGTTGCTCGTGAATTAGACAAATTAGAAATTTACAACCAAGTAAATTATAATATCTTAATTGCCAGATTGGAAGCACTTAAAGCTAGAATACCAGATGACCAACAACTAAGGAAAGTGCAGCGCAAATTTAGCCAGAAAATTATTCAAACTTGGCTTGAAGCTTTTCAACTAAGTTTAGAATTGGTAACTATTCCTGAAGCAGAATTAGAAGAAATAGATCAGCAATATTTCTATGTCCATTGGCTCTTAGTCAAGTGCAAAGAAGCAGCAATGTTTGTTTCCCCCCAAACTTGGCAACAACTTGAGGAAAAAATGTTAACCGCAGATGAACTCACAGGCAAGATGCCTGTGCCACGATGAACCCAGATGTTTTAGACAAAGATAATTAATATTATTAAACAATCTTCTCTGTAGGGTGGGCATTGCCCACCAGCATAGCAAATATAGCCTATTTTTGAATTTTGAATTTTGAATTTTGAATTTTGAATTGCCCGTAGCGCTATATTTGTTATTTCATCTAATATTAAAACGATTAAGTTTAGCCATTTCCCATGTAATAAAAGCACCGATCGCGCTCCAAACCAAAAAGGGAATCAACAACACCATAGCAGTTAGAGAAACTGGAGCCACTGCTATGGTCAGACCCAGTCCCCACAACCACCCAGCTAAACCAACCACCGTGCCAACAACAAGGCTTTTCATTCTCGTCATCACCGGAGTATAAGCTAGTATCAATATTTCTAAGATGCCATAGGACATAGCCAGAATAATCCGCAGGCCATGGCTTGCTTCACTTTCCCAAATAGCATAAGCCGACCAAGCTCCGCAAATAAAAATAACGGTCCAAATAAGAGGAATTAAACCTTCAAAAGTCAGCCATTTAGGTCGTTTTTGCCTGTTAAACCATTTAATATCGCTGGGAAATAGCCGGTTGAAAACTATCGCTATGACAACAGCGGTCAAACCAATAATTAACCAAGAGGGAATCATCAATTATTAACTAGCCTTCTGCAGCTTTTTTAACTTTTGTTCCAGCTCATAAATCTCTTCGCTCTCCCTGAGAGAGCTAAAAGTATTGACAGTAATAGGTACGGATGGGGCAACTTCCAGCCAAAGGGTTGCCCCGCAAGGTAAAGGAGCGTAGGGACGATACACCAGTCTCAGGTCCTCCCCAACCTTCACTTCGTGGCCAGTGCGGGTTTTTATACCTTGATTCACCGTAATGGGAGCTTTGAAAGTGCCGCTACCCGCATTGGAAGAAATGTTGCTTCTGTTGACATAGATTAAGTTTGTAGTTGCGCGAGGCCGCTTTCTCCACGTACCTTTAGGCCCCCGGTTCATCCCTTTAATTTGGGGCATCTTGTTTTTCAAGGGGATGCACCAAAATTTAGAACCTTCTTTTTTATAGGCTCCGATGACCCGTCCTTGTCCTAGGAGTTGGCGCAGTCTGGAGCAAGAGATGTTCAGGAGAAAAGCTGCTTCGGTCGTTCCTACTATTGTCGGGGAAAAGATTCGTTTTTCTTGCTTCTTTTTCATCTTGATTCTGCCTTGGTTGTGATATTTTTCCGGTTGGTTTTAGTGGCGTTGGGCTTGAAACTCTTTCTACTATTAATGTAGAGCAAGAAAGATTTTTTGTCAAGTCTTTTTTCGGATTTTTTTTGAGATTTTTTTGAGATTTTTTGGGAATTTTTTTGAAACCTTCTTGCCGAGAGGTTTTGAGAGCTGCTATATCGTTAGAGTAGTGAGTAAGCATTCTTGCCTAGAGGTTTTGAAAGTGCTATATCGTTAGAGTAGTGAGTGAGTATTCTTGCTTAGAGGTTTGAGAGCTGCTATATCGTTAGAGTAGTGAGTGAGTATTCTTGCTTAGAGGTTTGAGAGCTGCTATATCGTTAGAGTAGGGAGTGAGTATTCTTGCTTAAAGGTTTTGAGAGCTGCTATATCGTTAGAGTAGTGAGTGAGTATTCTTGCCTAGAGGTTTTGAGAGTGCTATATCGTTAGAGTAGGGAGTGAGTGTTTTTGCCTAGAGAAAAGTTGGCTTCTGAATGCGATTATTTTAGGCAATATTTCCCATTGTCTAGGGTACTACTCCAAATTTTTTTTGTCAACCCCTTTTTCAGATTTTTTTGGGAAAGTTTCTGAGAACTGCCCTATCGTTAGAGTAGGGAGTGAGTGTTTTTGCCTAGAGAAAAGTTGGCTTCTAAATGCAATTATTTTAGGCAATATTTCCCATTATCTAGGGTACTACTCCAAATTTTTTTTGTCAACCCCTTTTTCCGATTTTTTTGGGAAAATTTCTGAGACTTGTTCTATGGTTTGAGTAGAGAGTAGGAATTTCTTCCTAGAGAAAAGTTGGGTTCTGAATGCGATTATTTTAGGCAATATTTCCCATTATCTAGGATACTACTCCAAATTTTTTTTGTCAACCCCTTTTTCAGATTTTTTTGGGATTATTTTCTGGCATTGGCAAATTGCTGTAGCTCCAATGGTTACAAGTCTTGGCTAGTAGCAAACTGGGTCAGTTGATTGATAAATTAAAACAGACAAAATACAAGAAATTTTCTACAAATACTGTGGTAGTAGTAGTTTCCAGATTCGCATTGCTGTTTAAGTTGGAGGTAGTTTTTCTTGTGAGTAGTTGTCCGAGGCTAAATATCTATTTGTCGGATGTGGGGTAGCCCTCTGGGCTGCCTCACTTCAAATCACCCTCGATGAAGATAGTTCTTTCTTAGTCGTTTCCGGACTCGTAGCTGTCTTTAGATTTTCCAGCAGTATTACCAAATTGCTGGAAGTTCCATTTTCTAGATAGGGCGCTCGCGAAGCGATCTCTTTGAGCCCGCGCAGGGAACTGGGTCGCAGCACGCGCCTGATCTCGGTTTCTAGACTTGTAGCTGTCCTTGGATTTTCCGGCAGTATTGTTAGATTGCTGAAAGTTCTTTTTTTTATATAAGGTGATCGCGCTTTAGAGAAACACTTCTTTATTGTGGTGAGTTGTTTCTAGATTGCGATTCTTATTTAGATTTCTGGGTTTGGGCGTATTAAACTCAGGGTAGTGCTGGTTTTACTAAGAGGCGATCAAGATTTCTAGACTTGTAGCTTTCCTCGGATTTTCCGGCAGCATCACTAAATTGCTGGAAGTTGGATTTTCTGGATAGGG
>JH610817.1 GCA_000252485.1 Prochloron didemni P4-Papua_New_Guinea
AGGGCGATCGCGCTTGATCTTGATTTCCAGACTTGTAGCTTTCCTTGGATTTTCCGGCAGTATTGTTAAACCCACTTTCCGCACTTCGTGCTGTAACACGTGAAGTAGTATAACAATCTTGACTCAATTGGCTATTGGATTAGGTATAAAAATGCTACAAGTATACACTACATTCTGAAGTGCGGAATATGGGTTTCAAGTCCGGTTTTGAAGACGAGTCGGACAGGTAACTGTCCGGCTTAGTTCAACAGATCTGGGCCATTTTGGCGGCGGATAGGATTATAACTATTTTCAATCGCGTTGCGGGTTACCAGGTCCATAGGGCGATTGCCAAAGAAGGGGCTAAATTGTTGTTCAATGGCATCAAGGTCAAAAAAGGTAATTTTAGCAGTGTCGGCAAATTGCACGAGTAAGTCGATGTCGCTATCGGGGCGGAAGTCGTCGCGCAGGACGGAACCAAACAGGGCAGGTTCGACAATTTGCCAGCGAGCGCATAGTTCGCTTAGTTGGCTGTAATCGATGTGCAAGTCGGGGCGCAGGGAAATGGTGTTGGATAGAGAAATAGACATGATAGTTAATTGTAGCGACCTGCACAGTATAGGTCGCTTGCTGGTCGCCAGAATAGCCCCCAGGTTCAAGACCCTGGTGGTTTTGCCCATTCTGCGTTATGACTTTTGCTATCGTCGTTTTTGTTGACGCGCTGTTTGACTAACACGACGTTTAGCTCCCCGTGCTTGAGGAGCTTGTTGCTGTGGCTTTTTACTATTTGTTGCACTTTGGTCTAAATAAGTTGCCAAACCATGAATAGTGGGATAGCTAAATAAATCAATCACCTTAAGAAAAGGATAGTTCGGTTCTAATAAGCTATGCACCTGAATCACCAATAAAGAATGACCCCCCACGTCAAAAAAGCTATCGTGAATACTCAATTCTTGACGATTTAAAACCTGTTTCCAGACTGTAGCAATTTGATGTTCTGCCTGACTGTGAGGGGGTGCATAGGGCACTGTTGAGGGGATAATATCTGGTGCCGGTAAAGCTTTGCGATCGATCTTGTTACTGGGGGTTTTAGGAAATTGCTTTAAACTGATAAACGCACTGGGTATCATATAATCCGGCAATTTCTGCTTTAAATAACAGCGTAATTCTGTCACTTTACTATCGGTAAGCTGAGGGGCAAGGTAAGCAATTAAACGTTTTTGATTCTCCTCTGAAACTGCTACAACCACAACATCTTGCACATTAGGATGTTGTCTCAGTGTTGTTTCAATTTCACCCAACTCGATGCGGAAACCTCGAATTTTCACTTGATGATCGATTCTGCCTAAAAAGACTAAATTTCCATCCGGTAAATATCGACAAAGATCCCCAGTTTTATATAATCGTCCCTCACCAAATGGATTCGCTATAAATCGTTCTTGAGTCAGTTGAGAACGGTTGAGATATCCCCGCGCTACACCCACACCGCCAATATAAAGCTCACCGGGTACACCAATGGGGACAGGTTGTAATTCTTGGTCTAATAGGTAGGTTTGGGTATTGGTAATGGGTTGTCCAATAGGTGCTATAGGATCTGTCGGATCGCATTGTTTTACAGTAGCGATAACAGTGATTTCTGTTGGTCCATAGGCATTAAAAAACTGTCGTTTAGCCCCCCATTTTTGTACCAAATCTGCTGTACAAGCTTCTCCGGCTACAATAATTGTTTCTAATGCTGGCAGGTCTTCTAATGGCATCACAGATAATGCTGAGGGTGTTAAATTAATATGAGTGATTTTGTCAGTTCGTAATCGTTCAATTAAATTAATTCCCGGCAAAAGTGAATATTTACTGCCTAAATATAGAGACCCCCCTGCTGCTAATGCCATAAGAATTTCCCAAATTGAAACATCAAAACTAAGGGAAGTAAATTGAAGAATACGGCTCTTAGAAGAGAGGTTAAAAATTGACTGTTGAAACTTTGCTAAGTTGTATAAACCAAACTGCTCGATCGCCACACCTTTGGGTTTACCTGTCGAACCAGAAGTGTAAATTACATAGGCCAAATTAGATCCGGTAATTACTTTAGAAAGATTTTCTGGGCTGTTTTGGGTGATTTCTTCTTCAATTTCGTCTAAAAAGATAGGCTTAGCTTGGTGATGAGGTAATTTCTCTTTAAGAATTAATTGAGTTAATAAAATTGAAACTTTCCCATCTTCTAGCATAAAATTTAGACGATCTTGGGGATAGGTGGGGTCTAAAGGAATATAAGCGCCTCCTGCCTTAAGAATGCCTAAAATAGCAATAATCATTAATGGCGACCTCTCCACACAAAGACCGACTAAATCTTCAGGTTTTACCCCTAAATTGCGGAGATAATGAGCTAACTGGTTAGCACGACAATTTAATTGGTCATAGGTCAGTTGTTGATTTTCAAACACAACCGCCACTGCATCCGGAGTTTCTTGTACTTGTTCTTCAAATAACTCATGGATACAGTTATCTTTGGGATAATTAACTTGAGTTTGATTCCAAGTAACGAGCAGTTGATGTTTTTCAGCAGCAGGAAGTATCGACAGTTTTGTAATGGGCTGATGGGGATCAATCGCAACGGAGGTTAATAAGGTATGAAAATGTCCCACCATTCGACGAATGGTTTCGGCCTCAAATAAATCAGTACAATATTCAAAAGAACCAGTTAATCCTTCTGAGGTTTCTGTCAATTGAAGCAATAAATCATATTTGGCGGTCTTGTTATTAATGTCAAACCAATGATGTTGCAGTTTGTGGAATTGAAGTTGCGGATTCAAATTCCGATTATGCAAGACAAACACAATATTAAATAACGGTTGAATACTGGTACTTCGTTCTAGTTGAAGTTCCCCAACCAATTGTTCAAAGGGCAAATCTTGATGGTCATAGGCAGCCTGGGCGGTTTGTTTCACCTGTGCCAAAATCTCCAGAAATGAAGGCAGTTTTCCATCAACGCCCGACAAGTCTACTCGCATTGCCAAAGTATTGACAAAGAACCCAATTAACGATTCAATTTCCTGGCGGTTGCGGTTGGCAATGGGGGAACCCACCACCATATCAGTCTGTCCGCTGTAGCGATACATCAACATCTGAAAGGCAGCCAGCAACGTCATATAGAGAGTGGTTCCCTGGGCTTGACTCAACTGACGCAACTGTTGAGTTAAATCCGCATTAATTTCCACTGACACCCGATCCCCTCGAAAACTTTCTTTAGGAGAGCGAGGACGATCTGTAGGCAGTTGTAACAGTTGCGGTGCATCGGCTAACTGGGTTGTCCAATAATTTAACTGACGTGTGAGTCTATCCCCCTGGAGATAGTGATGTTGCCAAACCGCGAAGTCGGCATATTGAATAGGTAAATCCGGTAATGGGGAAGACAACCCTTGACTGAAGGCGGAATATAGCGCTGTCAACTCCTGCATCAACACTGCCATTGACCAGCCATCAGCCGCAATATGATGAATCGTCAGCAGCAAAATATAATGGGTTTCGGTCCCGTCAAATTTTAGCGACGGCAGGGAGACTGAGGATTGACCTAAATTCAATAATAATCCCCGTAACATCGGATCGCAACTGAGGTCAAAGGGGCGAGTTGTTTCGGTGGCAATCAGATGGTTAACTTCCGCCATCTGCGCTTCTGAGGTAGATTCACTCAAGTCAACCATCGGCAGATTAACGATCATCTGGGGATGAATCACCTGATAGGGAATGCCAGCCGCTGTAGCAAAGGTGGTGCGGAGCGTCTCGTGACGATTGACAATTTCCTGTAAGGCTTGTTCCAGGGCAGGGACATTCACTGAACCTCTCAAGACTAAACCCACAGGTAGATTATAGGCACTACTGCTACCTAACCGATCCAAAAACCATAATCGTTGTTGAGCAAAAGATAAAGGCAGTTGCTGTTGTCGTGAAACCGGTTGAATCTTGGGTTGTAAAACTCCTGGATGATCTTCTAAATAGTCGTGAATGGATTGGGCTAACTCAGCGATAGTCGAATGTTCAAATAAACGAAGAATCGGTAATTCGGCAGAAAAGGCCGTATTAACACGGGAAATTACCTGAGTTGCCAGTAAAGAATGTCCCCCCAGATGAAAGAAGTTATCGTGAATCCCAACTTTTTCTCGGCGTAAAACCTCTGCCCAAATCTGGGCTAACTGGGTTTCGATGGGATTACGAGGTGCAACAAAGGGTTCTGCTGAGGGCAATGACTGAACTAGGGTTTGATCTTGATTTACTTCTTTTAAGATTTGGAAATCTGACAGTTTTCGATCTGGATTTTCAACAATTATTCTTAATAAATCATGGAAGTTTAATCGCATTTTTGCGATAGTTTTTGCTGTGAATAGTTCAGTTTTATATTCAAAATATCCTGCAATTATTTCGGTTTCATCTTCTATAGATTCTAAAGATAAAAACAAGTCAAAATTTGAAGTTCCTGGATTAAGATATTCAGCCTGAACTGTGACTTCTGATAATTTTAAGAGCTGCGTGGGGACATTTTGGAACGCAAACATGACTTGATACAGTTGTTTATCGGCAAGATTATGAAATTCTGCTAACAGTTGCAGCGGCAGATCTTGATACTGATATGCGCCCAAAACAACCCGATGAATTTGATCAACTAATTCCACAAAACTAGGATTACCGGATAAATTTGTTCTTAAAGGAACAATCTGATTAAAAAAACCAATTAATCCCTGCACTTTTGGTAAATTGCGTCCAGCTTGGGTTGAGGAAATGAGAAAATCTTTTTGTTGCGTGTATTGGTAAAGTAGGAGATTAAATGCAGTCAAAAGAATAATATATAATGTTACCCCCTGACGTTCACTTAGTGCTTTGAGAGACGCACTTAAATGAGTTGATAATTCAAAGGATACCCGCTCCCCTTTGTAGGTGGTTCGATAGGTTAGGTGTTCAGCTCGTCTGTTGTTGTGCAGGGTCTCATAGGGTAACTGAAGTGCCGGAATATCGCCATCTAATTGCTGTTTCCAATATGCAATTTGCGATCGCAATACTTCACCTTGTAACCATTGTCGCTGCCAGCGAGCAAAGTCTGCATATTGTAAAGGCAAATCCTTTAGAGAGGAAGGTTTACCTGTTGAGAAATCCTGATAGAGAACTGAGAGTTCTTGGGTAAATATACTATGAGAATAACCATCATAAATAATATGATGCACAGTCATTAAAAGAAGGTGGTGTTCCGGTGTCAAACGCAACAATTGAAAACGCCAGAGAGGCCCTTGATCTAAATCAAAAGGTTGACGGATCTGCTCTTGGGTAATTTGCTCAATCCTTGCTTGTTGTTCTGTCTTCTTTAAGTTTTGCAAACCAATTGGCAACAGCCTCAAATCCATCTCTGAAGAAATCACCTGAACTGGCTGGGAATGAACCGATGGAAACGTAGTTCTCAAAATTTCGTGGCGTTGCAGAATTTCCCGCAGACTGTTTTCTAATGCAGTCACATTCAAATCTCCATTCAGCCAAAAGGCAAACGGAATATTATAGACGGTATTATCACCTCCCAGTTGACTCAAGACCCAAAGACGTTCCTGACCAAAGGAAAGTGGCAAGTTTTCTGTCCGAGCAATTGGTTGTAATTTAGGGCCTTTCCGGTAACGACTTAAGAGGGATTGAACTGCACTCCAGAGTGCTTTTTTATTGTAATTGGATTTCTTTGAATCAGATGGAGACTGCATTGGTTTTAAAAGTGTAATTTTTCTAGAATTGAAGAGAAGAAATTGAGGGTAAAATATAAAAGTGACCCATCGATCTACCAAGGAACATTCCAGTTATAGCCCACCGTTGCCATGGTTGAATGTGCCACTTGCCAAACCTGGAGTTTATCAAACCAGCTCAGGTCTTGTTTCCAGCCATTGTACTGACCTCTTCTGACTGAATGTTTTCCCAGTTTGGCTCGCGTTGCTTCAATGGAATTGGTTTGTATTGCATTCCGTATCGATTCTGGAGACCAATCCATCCCTAAAAAATTGGCGATTGCTAAAAGGGATTCCGTTGGACGATCGATCAGGGACTCATATCTAAGTTCAAATAGGGTTCCATCGGCTAACAACGGAGCTGTTTTTTTCACCTGATTAACATAGTCGCACCAAACCTGAGCCGCTTCAGACGATTTGGAGGGTGCCCAAGACCAATTTTTTGAGACAGCCAGAAGGGATGCCACCACATCTCTGGGATCCCGCAGGATGTGAATAATTCGAGCTTTGGGTAGAAGCTCATGGATTGTGTGCAGATGTAAGGCATGGGTGGGAGATTTTTCCAAAAAGAACTCCCCTTCTTTTAAGGGCTGAAGCATCGGCTTCATCAGTTCTGATACCAGTTTTCTAGCAATGTCTACAAATTCCTCGTGGGTGAAATACAGCGGAAGACCAACAGCTGAGTCACCATCCCGTTCTCTAGTGGCAAGATAGCCATGCCATAAATCCATGAATGGACCAACATGATCGAACAAGTGACTTTCTGGCCCACTTTGAATTTGGGGGAGTGAACTGATTAACCGTCTTAGATAGGTGGTTCCGCTTCGAGGACAGCCAACAATAAAGATGAGATTCTCACCGAGAGTGATTACAGGAGACAGTTCGTTCATCATGATTTGTTCTATTACTGGCGATATTTTTGATGAGCTAAATTGTAGATTTCTTCCATAAGCTTGACCCGATCGCGGGATTGAATCAAAGGAATATTTTCGATTTTACCTGCAATCACTTGTGAGAAAAAATTCAGTTGATTCACATAGTAATTCTGAGCAGGAAATTTAAATTTTTCTATTTCTTCTGTCTCTAAATGGCAAATTTCTAGGGTCATAGATTGACCCATCATGGGACGGAAAAAATTACGGATTTTAATCTGGACATTCTCAAATTCAATCTGATGGGATGCTTCAAAAGGTCCATCGAACGAGCAATAAAATTCAGTGAATGCGTCTTGGGGAAAGTTTAAACGGGCGCTAAAGGTTATATCGACCTCATTGGGTCGGTTAAACTCAGCTTCTGCCTCAATTGTATCCGGTTGTAATCCGAGACAGGTTTGAACCAGCTGAATCCAATAAATCCCTAAATCCCAAAAAGCACCGCCTCCTTGTTTTGAGGAAAAACGATAATTTTCTGAATTCTCCTCCTCGGGAAACTGAAAGGTTAAACAGGTTTTGACCGATTTAATTTTCCCATAAATTTTGGTCTGGATTATCTCCTCAAGCTTCTGTTGCCAGGGGTGGTGCTGTACCATTACACCTTCGAGCAAAGGAACTTGATTTTTCTCAACTGCTTGGGCGATCACATCAAATTCTTTAACGGAGAGACAAAGGGGTTTTTCGACTAAAATGGGTTTCTTTGCCTGGGCAGTTTTAATGACCCAAGCGGCATGAAGATGATTCGCTAATGGAATATAAACCGCATCAATTGCATCACTTTCGATGAGGGCATCATAGCTCGGAAATACTGTTTCAATTTGATAATCTTCTGCAAATTTCTCAGCCCTAATTTTATCCCGGGATGCCAGACCCAGCACCTGAACAGTTTTGAGTTTTTGAGCGGGTTCTAGAATGGCCCGTTTCGCGATATTAGCTGCACCTAAAATACCAATAGATAAGGGCTTGTTCATAGCAAAATCTTTGAGGTTTTGAGGTTTTGAGGTGTAGGGGCGTATGTTCCATGCCCGAACGTTGAAGAGTCAACTTGCAAGATTTCCCAAATTAATGTTTAGTGGGATCGGCATAATATCGGGCGCAAGCGGTACAAATCGGATAAAGTTGTTTGCGTAAATATTTTCGGACCTGTTTGAGTCTTTCTCCTTTCCAAATATCCATAATTTGTTGTTCGTATACATTGCCAATCGGCAGGTCATAAAAGGTATGGCAGACTGTGACATCTCCTTTTGCAGAAATTTCGTTGTAGAGCCAAGGAAAGGCACAAAATGTCCGTTTATCGGTCATATCTTGCCAGTTTGCCGTGAAAAAGTTTTTCGCATTACTGTGTTCAATGGTCTTGGGATAAGCCACAAAATAGATGCCCCGCTTTTCACAAACCTCTCGAACTTTCAACATTTGCTCGACAATAAATTCAAAGTCCATTTCTGCAAAAATTGCCGGATCTTGTACCACACCAGACGCGACTGGAGCTTGATCAATTCCAAATTCATGTTTTAAGATTTCTGCATATTTGAGATACTGTTCAGAAGTAGCATAGGTTTGAAATTCAATACTTAAATGTTCAATTTTGGACAAATCTAGACAAGAGAGAAAGAACTCTTCAATATGTCGATGGGTAATGGGAGTCACGATAAAAGTAACACCGATTTTGGGGAACAGACTACCTTTTGCCGCTCGCACTTCATGGAGTCTATTAATACCTCTGATGACTCTCTCAAATACCCCTTTCCCCCGCTGGCTATCATTAATTTCTGGGGGGCCATCGAGAGAAATCCACAGGCGATTGGGTTGAGTTTCAACCAGCATTTCTGCTTTTTGTTCAATCAGGGTTCCATTCGTGGGAATATCAACTTTACAACCCCCTTCTCGAATTAATCGAATCACCTCTCCGATGTGAGGATAAAGTAAGGGTTCTCCTCCAAATAGTCCGAAAAAAGGCTTACCCGGTAGCAAGTCTTTAATCACCTTTTCAATCACGGGATAATCAATTGAAACGACTTTTTCTTTACTGAAATAGGAGCCGTTATCCCCCCATTCATAACACATTCGACAGCGAAGATTGCATCGTTCTTCGAGCTGAATTACAATCCATTTTGGATAGGCTGGATAGGCAATGTCTGTTAATAAATTCATAATGCTCCTGATTGTTTTAGATTAAACTGATACTTTTGGACGTTCTCTACGATGCCCTAAATATCCCTGTAATCTCCCTAGAGAAATACCAGGAAAACAAAGAGCGGCTCGTCCCTGACCTCTGAAAATAGCCGGGAAAAAGAAGACTAAGGGAATCATGATTAGGTCGATCACTTTTGCTAAAGGAAAATTATATTTTCCCATCACAAATCCAGCGCCTCGCCCATGATTGTACTCTCGGCGAATTGATTGAGGAATCGAATAAATTTTGTAGGGTGTCGGATGCCGAATAATAATGTTGGGGTCAAAATACGTTTTCGCCCCTGCATCTAAACAAGCATATAAATAATCGACATCTTCAGCCCCTCCCCAGGGTGTACCCGGCCCGATATTTTCATCAAATTGAACCTTTTCTGCAAATTGGCGACGGAAAAATAAAGCAGCCGTCATCCCAACCAACCATCCTTTTTCATAATCCACAATTCCAGGTGGTTCCGGAGAAAAAAGCATTGCTTCTTGATCTTCCTCTAAGTCAAAAACATTGATAATTAATCCTCCCCAATCTGGATCACCCTCAAAAAAATCAGAAATCTGCGCCAAAAAATGAGGGGGATAAACGCAGTCGTCATCCGGAAAACCGAAAACTTCACCCTGGACTTTTTTTAAACCTTGATTTCGCGCACGGGATAGTCCTAATTCAGAGTATTTAATGTGTAAAAGAGAAAATTTATCCCGATAGAGATTGATCATATCTTCTAGCCGATTATCGGAATTTTGGTCAACGAGAATTAGTTCAAAATCCTTATGGGTTTGAACAGTGAGAGATTCCAGGAAGTCTCTCACCTCTTGAACTCTATTTTTCGTCGATAAAACCAGAGAAATTCGCATAGACTTTGCTCCTCCTTGTTATAGGTTCACATTAGAATTATTTTGAATATAGTCAATTACAAGCCCCACATCTCCACATTGCTTGCAGGCATTTTCTTCCCCTAATAAATCCGGTAATTCACATCGGCTGCAGAACCATTTCCGTAAGTTTTCAACATGATTTTCTGTTACCGCATAGGCACACCGATGACAAATAAAATCTTCTGGGGCTTCTTCTTCCCCACTAATCCAATGTCGCCATTGCTGGATGGGTTCTCCTTGATAAATTTCCCTGACATTCGCTGTTTCAATATTTCCCATTTTGTACTGAGAAAAATAATCATGACAGCATAAAATTGCTTCTCCTGTGGCATCAAAATGTAGCCAGTCTAAATCCCGTTTCCACAAACATCCTTGTAACTTTTCATGTGGCAGAGGAATCGGTAATAAACCCTGATCTTTCTTACCCGCAAACTCCACCATGGGAATAATATAGATATTAGAAACGGGTGTATTGGCAAACCGCTGACGAACCATTTCTACGTTTTCAGCATGCCGTCGATCTAACGCGCCAACGACTACAATCGTGACTTTCGTTTGTTGATTTTTAACCGCTTCTTGAGCCAATAAATAATCTAAATTTGGCAGAACTTTAGGTAAACCTTTTGTACCTCTGGTTTGATAATATTGGGCTTCATCTAATGTAGACAGATTAAAGGTAAAACTCTGAATTCCCAATTCTAAAAGCCGATCGGTCAATGCAGGTCTAAGTCCCGATCCATTACTATAAATATCAACTTGATAACCCCCATTGCGAATGACTGTAATTTTTTCAACCAGTTCTTTGTCATAGGTAGCTTCCATAAAACCACTCAAGGCAATGGTTTCAATGGGATAATTCTGGAGTCCTGCAATTATTTTTTGGATTTTGTCTACAGACAAGGTTGTTTTCTCCCGTTTATCCGTTGAGACGGGGCAGAAGTAACAGCGGTGATTACAAACGCTAGTGGTTTCGATTTGAACATATTTGACGCTCACGATGCTTTCCTCAGATTGAATTTTCTGGTTCCTTCCCAATAGCCTAATAGCCTACCGATACCCATGGCTGGACAGGGCAAAGCATGGCGGAAATTGCCTGTTAGGGTGTATTTTGTTGCCAGGGTGATGGGTTCCAACAATTGCTGTCTGACAATCGCCGGAGACACATTCCGTTTTCGCAACAAATATCCAAAACCTCGCCCGTAGGTAAACTCGCGCCGAATCAGTTGACGGGAATTGTAGATGCTATAGGGTCTGGGATGTCTGACAAATAATTCATGGTTGTAATAAATAGCAGCGCCACTGTCGAGACAACGGAGCAAATAATCCGTATCTTCTCCACCAACCCAAGTGGCTCCTGGCCCCATGTCCTCATCAAAGGCAATTTTTTGGGCGAGATGAGTCCGGAAAAGCATTGACGGACCCATTCCCACACTCCACCCTGTCCAGTCATTGACTTTTCCTGAGGTTTGTAAGGAATAATCTAAAGCATCTCGATCGCTATCGATATCCATTACCCTGACGGTTAAACCATCCCAGGTAGAATCTTGTTGAAAAAAATCAGCCACCTGGGTTAAAAAATGGGGGGGATAGAGACAGTCATCATCCGGATAGGCAATGATATCCCCATTGGCTAATAAACGGCCTTGGTTGCGGGCGTGGGAGGTACCCGGTTTGACATTTTGGAGGTGTTTGAGGGAAAACGTTTGACTATAATTGTCAACAATAGGAATTAACCGATCATCTGGGTTTTGATCCACAAGAATCACTTCAAAATTTTGATGATCTTGCAGGGTGAGTGATCGCAAAAGCCGCTCAACTTCTATCACTCTATTTTTAGTGGCGACAACCAGTGAAAATCTCATGATATTTGTCTGACTGTTGAGGGTTTCATTTCTCTTTTTTGAGTCAAACTATCCCAATATCCTAAAGAGAGTCCTAGAATAGTTGCAGTAATATAGGCGCAATAATGGAATTGACCGTTGAATAACGTCGTAAATACATAGGGAACATTCTGGAATATTTCGGTTCCCACAAAAGCAGAAGAGAAATAGTTACCCATTAAATAACCATTGCCGCGACCATAGCTATATTCTCGCCGGATTAATTGACGGAAATTATAGATGTTGTAGGGGTTGGGATGGCGAACAATTAAATCGGCATTGTAATAGATTTTGTAACCCCCTTGAATACAACGGAATAAATAATCAACATCTTCACCACAACCCCAAGGTGTCCCTGCTCCTGGCCCCATGGTTTCATCAAAAATAATATCGTTGACCATGGAACTACGGTAGAACATGCCGTGAGTAACTCCAATCCGAAATGCTCTTTCTAAATTCACTGCACCGGAATGTTCATCCCCACAATAAGTAAAGGCATTTCGATCGGTTTCTAGATCGTAAACCCGACCAATAACCCCATCCCAGTTGGGTTGATTTTGAAAGAATTGAACCACCTGAGATAAGACATTGGCAGGATAAACACTGTCATCATCGGGAAACGCAATCAGATCTCCTTTGATATATGTTCGTCCTAAATTACGTCCCCGCGATACGCCAGCTACAGCTTGTTTAAGGTGTAAAATTGGAAATTTTTGACTATAGGTATTGACCAATTCTTTCAGACGATCATCTAGATTTTGATCCACAAGAATAAGTTCAAATTGCTGATAGTCTTGAGTCGCTAGAGATTGAAAAAATCTTTCAACCTCTTTGACTCGATTTTTAGTGGCTAAGATTAAAGAAAATTCCATTATTTTTTTCGTCCTGCTCGATACCCCATTGATGAGCCTAAACCCCACATTAAAAAATAGGCTGCCCGCCGAAAATTGCCCTTTGTAATTTCTAATAGGGTATGTTGATATCCAGAACTAAGGGCAGATTGAATTAAAGAGCTAGGTAAATCATGTTTACCCAGTAAATGTCCATTGCCTAAACCATAGGAATATTCCCGTTGAATTCGTTCCCAAAAATTATGTTTTTTTGATGGACTGGGATGTCTCACATAAAGTTGAGAATTGTAGTAAAATTGATAACCTGCATCTAGACATTTAAATAAATAATCCGCGTCCTCAGCCGCGCCCCAAGGTGTACCTGCTCCTGGCCCCATACTTTCGTCAAAGGCAATTTGTTGAACCACTGGCGCACGAAAAAACATGGCATGGGTAATCCCAACAGTGTAGGCTTTAGTATAATCTACGGCTTGAGATTCGTCATCTCCGCCACAAAATTCAAAGGCATTTTGATCGGTATCGAGATCGTAAATTCGGGCAATGACCCCATCCCAGGTGGAATTTGTTTTCAGAAAATCAGCGACGTTCCCTAAGACTTCTGGGGGATAAACACTATCATCATCAGGAAATGCAACCAGATCTCCTTTAATATGAAAACGACCTTTGTTCCGGGCGCGGGATAGACCTTTTTGAGCTTGTTTGAGATGTAAGATGGGGAAGGTTTGCTGATAGGAACTGACAAGTGATTCTAATCGATTATCGGGATTTTGATCGACAATAATCACCTCAAAATTTTTGTAACTTTGAGCCGCTAGAGAGCGGAACAAACGCTCTGTTTCTTGCACCCGATTTAACGTTGCCACAATCAGTGAAAAGCGCATAATTTATCCTCAATACTGTGACTTATGTTGCTGTTGTTTCCGTTTCATCCTCAGGGATTTCTGGTTTAGTCAAATAAAAGTTCTCAATTACTAGAGTTTGCACATCATCTCGCGTGGTGTAGATTTCTAAGACTTCCTGGGGTTGATGTACTAACGGTTGTCCTGCAACATTAAGGGAGGTATTACACACCAACGGAATGCCTGTTTTCTCATAAAATTGATTAATCACAGACCAGTAAATACCATCCTGCTCTTTGTCAACCAGATGAGAACGGGTGGAAAAGTCGATATGAACCACTGCCGGAACCTTCGTCCGCCATTCTGGTCGGATAGTTGCTACACCTAACATATAGCGATGTAGACCGGGTTCTAAATCTCCTCCGAGGACAATTTCTGCCTTTTCACTCAGAATACTGGGAGCCAGGGGCCGCCACATTTCCCGACCTTTAATTTTATTCAACCGACCCAGGGTTTCTCGTTTACAGGGGTTTGCCAGAAAGCTGCGTCTGCCTAAAGCACGGGGACCAAATTCATCTTGACCCCGAAACCAAGCGACAATTTTATCAGCGGCTAAGTCTGCGGCAACCCGTTCAACTATCTCTTCTGAGGAGAGTTTCTCTGGCTTAAAGCCATATTGAATTAAAGCCGCGATAATGTCTTCTTCTGGGTAAGACCGTCCAAACGCGGGACTAGGGAGCCGTTTTAAGGGAGTATCCGGTTTGTTAAAGAGTTGAGAAACTGCTAAAGCTGCACCAATACTACATCCGGCATCGTTGGCGGCTGGAAAAACATAAAGATTATCAAAGATTTTTTCCCGACTGAGCATGGCATTCATGTTGCAATTGAGAGCACATCCCCCACTCAATACCAGATTTTTCTCTCCAGTTAATTTTTTCAGACGCAGGGCTAAATTACGACCGATATTTTCTATAGTTTGTTGCGCGGAGGCGGCAAAATCAACATAATGAGCTACATCATAGGCATCTACAGTACCATTTTCTTGCCATTTCTGCCAATCTTGGCGATAGGGATAATGGTAGTCCTCAAAATAGTACATCCACAACATCCCCACATCTGCGGCTGTCGGTGTTGTCGGTGCTTCGTCAATCGCTTTTTGCAGGGGTGCAGGCAGAATAAATTTTCCAGCTTCCGGGTCAAAATGAAAGTCAATGGTCTCCCGCACCTGCCCAAAGGGAGCTAACCCCATGAGTTTCCCTGGCCCAGAGTGCCAACCTAAGCCGGAACGGGCACCAGCAGCACCGTAGAACATTCCCACTGAGTTGACAATGGGATAGGTTTCTAGCATTTCAATGGTGTCCCCTTCCGCCCGAAATAGGGAAACGGCTGCCCCTTCTCCCTGTCCATCCATTACTAGTACAGCGGCGCTGTCAAAACCACTGGTCAAAAAGGTGACAGCGGCATGGGTATAGTGATGTTGGACAAAATGGATGGTGGGGGGTTCTGTATAGCCAAACTGCTCTGGTGGCAAGATAATTGAGGTCAGTTCATTGGAGGCGCTCACCTGCTCAGAAACTGGGGTTGCCGACTGGAGATCTTCTAGCCAACCATAGGCAATATAGTCCATATCAGAGAGTTGAAGCCCGGCTTGGTCTAAACAGGCTTTAGCCGCATCAGCACAGCCTTGACCTTCTGCATACCGTCGTCGGGTGAGTCGTTCTTGCTCTAGGGCAAATTGAATCTGATTATCAATAATTAGGGCAGCAGAACCATCATGGGTTTCAGCAATATCTGAGCGGCCAATCAGTCCTAGAATTTTCATACTTTTATAGTGCTACGCGCTCTTAGAACAGGCAACAGGCGATACTAAGCTGTGAGTGGGTTTGTTTTGAATGAATCAAAATTCAAACTTTTCTTAGCGTCCATGACGATACAACAGTACACATTTTGAACAAATGGGTGTTAATCCCCCGTGAATGGTTTCTCGAACTTTTCTAAAGGCTTCACTCTCCCACAGTTCCAGCACACCCTTTTCATAGAGACTGCCAACACTAAATTCCGGAAAGAGTTTACAAGAACTGACGCTACCATCAGCGAGTACATCCATTCTGTTGGAAATGGAAAGACATTGCTTGCGGCGTTGTCCGGGTTGGTCGCTCCCCCCCACAAAAGCATAAAATTCATCGGCTTCCAATGCAGGTTGATACCGAATTCTGATATTCCAAGAACGACTGTTAACCTTTTGAATTTGTTGGCGCAGCAGCGTCACTTTTTCAGGTTCAATATGATAAGTATATGAGTGCCAACTTGGAGTCGTGTGGCTGGGTAAAGGATTCAACCAAGCAAAATGAGTTCGATAATATTCGTCCATCCGGTTGGCAACTTCTTTGGGAATATACCAGGGATAAACGAGATAAAGACTGTCAATTTCTAGGCTTTCACAGTATTCGACAAAATCATAGAGTTTAGGGGCTATCTCACCATTTAATACGGTACTAATAGAAATTTTACCTTTAAATTCACCTTTGTCTTGTAGATTCCTAACTAAGTTTATATTCTTTAGTACTTTCTCAAAGGTTCCTTTGCCTCGAATGGCATCGTTATCTTCTTGAAATCCATCGACACTAATCAATAGTACAAGGTTTTCAGAGATAGGTAGTAGGGATTCTAGCTCTTTTTCAATTAATAAACCATTAGTACAAATAACTGTCCAACGGGGATCTTTGCCAATCATTCGACAGATTTCAGACCAATCTCGATGTACCAAGGGTTCCCCACCCCAAAGATACAAGTTGGACTTAGCTGCTTGAGTTTCATTGAGAATCTTTTCAAACACAGAAACATCAAGTTCTCCCCGCAGTTGGGCTTTATTCAGATGGTGGAAAAATCCTTGGTCATTCCATTGGAAACAGGTTTCACATCTGAGATTACAGCGATAGGTTAATTGAATACCAATTTCTTCCGGTACCGGGGTTGCGTAGCTGGGAGAAAGACTGCGACCTCGACTGGTTTTTGAGAGCAGTTCAATATCTCGCTTCATCCGTTCAAATGTTTCTTGGTCAAATTTAACATTTGTTTTAGGATGCATAAGAGCAGTGGCTTCATGGAGCATGGCACATCTCCGGTTAGGTGGAAGCTACGACAATGTATAGATCCAAAATGGGTTCTATAAAAGCATTACTATACTCAATAACAGGTTTTTTATCAAATGATTGTTAAAAAAGTTTAACAATTTTTGTTAAAGTCCCGATACCAATTCGTTTTGGACGTTAAGACCATCTCTTGGTTCTGGCTGCGAGAGCTTTATTATAGACTAAACCCACACAGCTAAGGTTTTCCTAAACAAAAGATTTTGTTTAGGAGTTGGATGAAAACAGTATCGGTAGGCTTTTTGAGACCTACTCGCATTTTTTCATTTACCATGTTATATTAGGCACCATTCCTCACCTGTTAACCTGTCGGTATAACGGGATTCTCCATGCGCTATCGAAGATGAATGAAACAGAATCTTTTGGAATAGCCATTATTGGGTTAACAGGACGCTTTCCCGGCGCAGCTAATATTGAAGCGTTTTGGCAACTGCTCAAAAATGGACAGGAAGCTGTAACAACCTTTACAAATGAGGAGTTATTTGCCGCTGGTGTTGACCCAGATTTGTTTAACCATCCCAACTATGTCAAAGCGGGTACTGTCATCTCTGATGTTGATAAGTTTGATGCTGGCTTTTTTGAGATGAGTAGTCGGGATGCGGAAATTGCCGACCCCCAGCAACGCCTATTGATGGAGTCTGCATGGCTTGCTTTAGAGCAAGCTGGTTATCCACCAGCAACTACCGAGGGACGCATTGGATTATATGCGGGAGTGGGAGAAAATCATTATCTGCGTCATTACCTTGAACCCCATCGGACAGAATTGGCAGCCACCGTGGGTGAGTATCGTTTATCCATTCTCAATGACAAAGACTTTCTCGCTACCCACATTGCCTATAAACTCAATCTAACCGGGCCAGCGGTGACGGTACAAACGGCCTGTTCTACGTCTTTAGTGGCGGTACATATTGCCTGTCAAAGCCTACTCAATTTTGAGTGTGACATGGCATTGGCAGGGGGTGTATCCATTTTCTTACCCCAACATCAGGGTTATTTGTATCAAGACGGGATGATTTTGTCCCCCGATGGTCATTGTCGTGCCTTTGATGCCCAGGCCCAGGGGACAGTGTTTGGAAGCGGTGTGGGAGTTGTTCTCCTCAAACGCCTGGATGAAGCCCTCAGGGATGGCGATACCATTCATGGGGTCATCTTAGGCTCAGCAATTAATAACGATGGTGCTGATAAAATTGGTTATACTGCCCCTAGTGTTCGGGGTCAAACAGATGTGATTCTGGAAGCCCAAGGGGCGGCAGACATCCATCCCGATGAAATTAGCTATGTTGAAGCCCATGGTACTGGTACACCCTTAGGAGACCCCATAGAAATTCAGGCGTTAACCCAAGCCTTTCAAGTCAATACTCAACGGACTGGTTATTGTGCCATTGGGTCGGTTAAAACCAATATGGGTCATGCAGATGCCGCTGCAGGAATTGCAGGATTAATCAAAACGGTGTTAGCCCTTAAACATGGCCAAATCCCCCCCAGCCTGCATTTTCATCAACCGAATCCTCAGATAGACTTTGCCAACAGTCCCTTTTTTGTCAATCAACAGTTACAGGATTGGCAAGTTGCAGAAAATACACGCCGTTGTGCCGGAGTCAGTTCTTTTGGGATAGGAGGCACTAATGCCCATGTAATTATGGCAGAAGCCCCTACGATTGAACCCAGTAGTTCGTCTCGTCCAGTTCAGTTGATGACAGTATCGGCGAAAACAGCCACGGCATTAGATCCCGCCACTGAGAATTTAGCCCACTGGTTACAACAACACCCAGACTCATCTTTGGCAGATGTGGCTTATACTCTCAACCGAGGTCGTCAACCCTTTGCCTATCGGCGGACGTTTGTCTGTAAGAATTCCACAGAGGCAGTCAAACGACTGACCCAACCTGACCTGCCCTATCATCATCTCACCACAGAAACAGACCCAGAGATTGTATTTTTGTTTCCCGGTCAAGGCAGTCAATACCTCAATATGACAGGAGGTTTATATCAGACTGAACCTGTATTTCAGGAAGCCCTTGACCATTGTTCTACCCTGTTACAGCCCCATTTAGGGCAAGATATCCGTCATTTACTCTACAGTGACGATAAACAAGATGAACAACATGGGGTTCAACTGAAACAAACGGGCTTGACTCAACCTATTTTATTTGCGGTGGAATATGCCTTGGCTACCCTGTGGATGGCCTGGGGAATTCAACCGAAGGCTATGTTGGGGCATAGTATTGGTGAGTATGTGGCAGCTTGTTTGGCAGGGGTTTTCTCCCTGGAAGATGGATTAACTTTAATCGCTGCTAGAGGAAAATTGATTCAGTCCCTACCTTCTGGGGCGATGTTAGGGGTGAAATTGTCAGAAGAAGCACTACAAGACTGGCTAACGCCGGATTTATCTTTGGCAGTGGTCAATGGTGTGGAACGTTGTGTTGTCAGTGGTAGCCATGAAGCCATTACGACTTTACAGCAAAAACTGGAACTTCAGGGGATTGACTGCCGGAATTTGGAGACATCCCACGGGTTTCACTCCCATCTAATGGAACCGATTTTAGCTCCGTTCGCTCAACAGATTCAACAAATCCCCCTACATCCCCCAACAATACCCTATTTATCCAATGTTACCGGAACCTGGATTGCTCCAGAGCAAGCAACTAACCCAGATTATTGGGTGCGTCATCTCCGGCAAACCGTTCGTTTTCGGGATAATTTACAAGCCCTATTTCAACAGGAAACGAATATTGTCTTAGAAGTTGGTCCCGGTCAAACCCTGTTTACTTTGACCCAACAACATCCGGATAAGCCTTGCCAACTGACCCCATTGTACAGTCTGCCGCGACGAAGAGTAACAGAAAACCACGCAGAAATTCAACAGATTTTATCAACTTTAGGGCAATTGTGGACAAGAGGTGTTGCTGTGAATTGGGAGGAGTTTTATGGTGATGAAAAAGGTCACCGTTTACCCTTACCCACCTATCCATTTGAACGCCAAAAATATTGGATTAAATCAACTCAATCTATCACTCAAAAACTGCCTGAAACAGTTAATCATTCTGTTGTTAAACCCACAGGTTCACAGATAAAAACAATTTCCCTCACTGATACCCAACCGAGATTATCATCCCTGGAACAAGAAATCGCTGAGATTTGGTCTCAATATTTAGGAATCGCTGAAATTGCAACAGATACAGACTTTTTTGAAGTGGGCGGGGACTCATTATTAGCCACCCAATTAGTGGCGGGTTTGCGCACTCAATTTCAGGTTGATTTAGATGCCCATAGCTTATTAAAAGCCCCAACTGTTGCTCAGTTAGCAACATTAATCTCTAACCACAAAACACAACCTGAAAATCTACCAAGTTTACCGGATTTAGTCGTAGAAATCCAGGAGGGTAATCCCAAACAAAAACCCTTAATTTTAATGCATCCGGTGGGTGGTCATGTCTATTTTTATCGGGAACTAGTTCGTCATTTAGACTCAGAATTACCTGTCTATGGGATTCGGGCTCAAGGTGTGGAAGGGGAAGCGGAACCCCTCAGGAATCTAACTGAAATGGCACAGGTTTATACCGCTGCCTTGCAGGTTGTTCAACCTCACGGTCCCTATTATTTGGGCGGTGCATCTTTCGGGGGAACATTGGCATTTGCCATGGCACAACAGTTAATTTATCAAGGGGAAACCGTTGATTTTCTGGCACTGATTGATACCCCTAGTCCCGGTAATATGCCTACTGACTTGGATGAAACTGGGGATATTTTATTTTATTTATTAACCGTCGGGAATCGGGTTGAGATTGACCATCAAATATTCCAAGCATGGGATGAACAACAACAACTAGATTTTTACTTAAAACACATTGTTGAAACCCGAATGACTCCCGAAGAATTACAAACTATGCTGAAATTATTTAAAGCTAATCTGCGAGCAATGCGGAATTACGAACCTCCCAGCTATCCGGGTAAACTCCACTTCTTTTTAGCGAAAGAACGAGATAAATATAATGCCCAAACCCCTGCTAATGGCTGGATTAATTTAGCTGAGCAAGGGATTGAAATCTATGGAATTCCAGGTAATCATATCACCATGAATCAAGAACCCCATGTCCAACAATTAGCCACCTATTTACAACAATGTTTAAGATAATCTTTAATTTTAGAAGAGCATCTAATCCTATGACTCAGTCTGATAAAATTGACAAGATTTTCATCTAGGTTGAGCATCTATTTAAAATGTTACCCATTATTTTTTCTTGTGCTGGTACCACATTATCCGAGGCCGAACGAAAACTGTTTACCCGTTGTCAACCTGCTGGATTTATTGTTTTCAAACGCAACTGTGAAACTCCTAGTCAAACGAAACAGTTAACCGATGCTCTGAGAGATTGTATTAATCAAGAGGATGTTCCGATTTTAATTGACCAAGAAGGGGGGCGAGTGGTTCGTCTAGATGCTCCCCACTGGTGGCCTGCACCGGCTGCGGTTTCTTATTTACAACAAACCAGTGACCTCATGGAAGCCGCCCGTTTGGCAGAAGCAGATGCAAAACGTACCGCCGACCAATTAATAGCTGTTGGCATTAATGTTAATTGCGCTCCGGTCTTAGACTGTCCCATCCCGGACGCTGACCAGGTCATTGGGGAACGGGCCTATAGCAGTTCTCCTCAAGAGATTATTACCCTCGCCAAAGCAGCGATCGCCGGTTATCAAGCTGGGGGTGTGATTCCTGTAATTAAACATATCCCCGGCCATGGTCGCGCTTTAGTGGATAGCCATGAAGCATTGCCAGTAGTGGATGCATCTGTACAAGACTTGTGTGACCGTGATTTTTTGCCTTTTCAAGCCTTGGCTAAATCTGTACCTTGGGCGATGACTGCCCATGTGATTTATACCGCCTATGATACCGAGCGTTGTGGCACCATTTCTCCAAAAGTGATTCAGGAAGTGATTCGCCAACATATTGGGTTTGAAGGGGTGCTGGTTTCTGATGATTTGAGCATGAAAGCCTTATCCGGTGATGTGGTCACCAAGGTTAGAGATAGTCTGGCAGCTGGTTGTGATTTAGCGCTGTATTGTGATGGCAATTTAGCCGATATGGAAATTTTAGCCAATAGTATTGCCCCTGTTAAACCTATTTCTTTTCCACCCAATATCAGTTAGATTCCGTCTAAAACATTAATTAATGTCATCTTGAATAGATTCAAAAAGCCTTTTATGTCTTCTAAACTCAATACACAATCCGAATTTACTTCTCTCTCTCTAGAGGAAATGTTATCTGGCTATCGCCTCAGCCAAGCAATTTTTACTCTATATCACTTGGAATTACCCGAATACTTACATCAACAAGGTGCTCAAGACTTATCACAAATCGGAAAAGCCATTCAAATTGAAACGTGGATGTTAGAACATCTCTTGGAAATTGCTCAAACCCTCAATTTAGTTCACAAAGATGAGCAAAATCGCTATAGTTTAACGGCTGAAGGATTACGTTTATGTCCGGATACCACTGATTCAATTATACCTATTTTAGCCCATTATGACTGTGGATATGGGCCTTGGGGGTCGCTGTTCAATAGTTTAGAAACGGGAAAGTCTGCCTTTGAACAGGTGTATCAAACGGATATTTTTTCCTACTTTAGCCAACATCCCGAACAAAATAGCTTGTTCAGTCGGTTTATGGAACAAACTACGCAAACTTGGTTGGCTCAAGCTGAGTTAGGAAAGCATTATAATTTTTCCGGTCATCTGATTGATATTGGCGGTAATACAGGGGCATTGAGCGCATTGTTATTACAGCAATTTCCCAAATTACAAGCAACAGTTTTCGATTTAGAACAAGCGATGATTGGGGCAGACACAATCTTATCAACAGCAGGGGTGAGTGACCGTTGCCGTTTAGTTTCCGGGAGCTTTTTTGAACCCCAAACGATTCCTAAAGATGGGGATATTTATTTATTTTCTCGTGTTTTATTAAATTGGAATGACGAAAAAGCTGTAGAAATTTTAAAAAATTGTCGCAGTGTCATGCCTCCAGACAGTAAGCTCCTAATTCTGGATTTTGTGTTACCAGATTCCCCATTAACATCGCAACTTCTAGCCAGTCTGAATTTATGGGTCATGTTTAATGCTCGGTTCCGTAAACAAGCAGAATTTAAGCGATTGGTAGAACAGGCAGGTTTTCGTTATTTACGTTGGATTGAAATTGATAAGATGAAGTTTTTCTTAGAAGCAAGTCCTGGGTGATTGTCAAAAATGATATCTTTGTATAAAGATATTATACCAATGATTTTTTTAGTAATCAAAATCCTACAATGCAAAAAGATAAATACAACCATATTATTTCATTAGGAATGGGGTGTCTTCCACGTACTGTTTCAACTCGTCAGGGATATAAGCAAAGAAAAGCTCAAGGTGAATTAACACTGCCTTTTGATTTTGCTATACATAGTTATGATGGCTTGTGTGAAGTAATTGATTCAGGTTTCAAGGATTATTATAATATAGAAAACTGGGAATAATCCGAATTGTAAAGATTATTTGCAGTGAATTATGTCAGATACCCTAGTTTTTGAGATTTTGCCAACTTTCAATATGGCTAAATATGTCATCTTAAACTCTAAAACGTAAAATGTAGGCTACAAATTCGATGATATACGAATTCAATGACACAAATATATTGATTGTTAGCTTTTTAATAATTGGTAGTTTAGCTGCTGGCTCTTGGGGGGTGACACAGTACATCAATAGACGAAAAACTGCTTTACTCCTGAATAGGATTGGACAATCTCAGCCTGTTGAAACCAGTTTGTTTCAACAGCTAGCCCCAGATCGTTTGGTTAGACCTTCACCTAAGGTCAGAACAAAACAGGATTCTGCGGATTGCTCTCCCTGGAAAAATCGAGTCATATTGCCAGGGTCGAAGCCCAAACAGCAAAATTCTTGGCGTATTACCCTTGACAAACTGATTTCAGAAACACGACTGGTTGTCAAGTACATGAGACGATATTGGACTCCCTACTGGGCGATCAGCATTTTGAGTGTAATTTGCTTAATGAGTTCGTCTGTCTATCAACTTTTCTTTTCCCAAATGTTAGGGGTGATTGTCGATCAGGGAGCAACAGCAATGACCAGTTCAGTTATTAAACTGGCTGTGGGTTTACCCTTATTTCTGGGGCTGGTGTTACTGGGAGAACGGCTTACAGCTCGTCTCACTAGTCGGATTGCTAATGATATTCGCTACGATTTGTTCTCCCATCTACAAGTTCTTTCCCAAGACTTTCACAAAGACGCTAAATCAGGGGATTTACTCGCCCATTTTTCTACAGATATGGAGAAAATTGAAAGGGCTATGGGTAAGGAGATTATCCTGGGTATCTCAGACCTAATCCTGGTTGTGATTATTTTCGGAATTATGCTCGGGGTTAACGGTGTTCTAGCCTTGCTGAGTCTCTTGCCTATTGTGGTGATGCTGCCCGTTATTGCTCGCTCGGTTCGATATGTTTCTGAAACAGGGTTAAGAAAGAACCAACAAAAGGCTTTGATGATGGATGCGGTACAGGAAGGGCTGCGGGGTCAGATGATGATTGCTGGATATGGATTACAATCGATTTTTGGGGGCTACTTTGGCGGTGAACTGAAAAAGCTAGAAGATGCAGATACAGAAGGACTATTCGGTATTACCCTGGTTCAGCAAATCTCCCTATTTTCCGTCTATTTCCTTTCTGTTTTAGTCTTGGGGGTAGGAACCTCACTGGTGTTATCGGGGCGACTGACCATTGGGACATTATTGGCTTTTTGGGGATTCTCGCGGGGAATGTACGATCGCTTAAGCTGGTTTCTGAATATTCGCCTCACCCGTTGGATTGAAGCCAGTGTAGGACTGCAACGCATCGATCCCATCTTGCAACAACAACCGACGATTGTGGATGGAGATGAAGCGTACCCCTTACCTCCCTTTCAGCATCAGCTTTGTTTTGAGCAGCTTTGTTTTGGCTACGATCGCCAGCAGCATCAGTTACAGGATCTTAACCTCACCATCAAAGCGGGACAATTTGTGGCTTTTGTTGGCCCTAGTGGTGCGGGGAAGAGTACCATTTTTAATCTACTCATGCGCTTTTATGATGTTAGCCAGGGGCGAATCATCATTGATGGTCACGACTTGCGGCAGGTAACCCAAGCCTCCCTACGAAAACAAATTGGTGTTGTGTTGCAAGAGACCTTTTTGTTTAACACCACCATCATGGACAATATCTGTATTGTTAAACCCGATGCAACGGAAGCAGAAGCGATCGCTGCGGCTCAGGCGGCTGAAGTTCATGACTTTATTTTGAGTTTACCTGAGGGGTATCAAACGGTTGTGGGAGAAGGGGGAGGGCGACTATCTGGCGGTCAACGTCAACGGATTGCGATCGCCCGTGCATTGCTCTATAATCCACCGATTTTACTCCTGGATGAACCCACCAGTAGTCTTTCCCCAGAAATGGCAAACTCAATAAACCAAGCTATTGCTGCTTTAGGGGGTCAGCATACCGTCATTTTAATTACCCATCAATTACAAGGGGCAGTCAATGCCGATCAAATTTTTGTCTTAGAACAAGGTCAATTAGTGGAACAAGGCACTCACCCACAACTGTTAGCTTCTCAAGGGCTGTACTATCATCTGTGGAATGTTCAAAATTAAGATGCAGCCAGGGTTCATGCTTAATGGAGAGATTGTATTCTGTTGTTTTTAATCTATAAACGGATGTTCTATGGTAGAATAGACATGTCTAAAAACTAGGGTTGCAATCCCGATATATAAGGGTTTCAGAACCAATTCTTACGATGTCTAATAGGCTTGCTAAAAAATATAAGTAGTTTTCCCGAGAGGTATCATGAAAGAAAAAATTAAAGAAATTTTGAGTGAAATTAAAGAAAATCCGGCAGCGGCTGCCACCCTATCTGATGAAACAGATATTATTAACGATGTCGGTTTAGATTCTTTGCAAATGGTTTCATTTGTTTTAAAGCTAGAAGAAGAACTAGACATTGAAATTGATTTTGATAATTTTGATTTTTCCCATCTGAGTTCAATCAATAACTTATCTGAGTTTTTGTCAAAGCAATAGTGTTTTTGTTATTGTGTGTTAACTATAATTAGACTTGAGACAATGCAGAATCAGATCCCAACTCTCTATTTAGGCAGCTTCAATTCAGAACAATATTGGAGAGAAATCGAAGTTTCTAAGTTGCCTGCGATCGCAGACCTACAGGCTGATACAATCGTCAGTGTGATGGATGAGTTGGGATTCTTATTCTGTAATTCATCGAATGATATATTGATTACCCGCTTACCAATGGATGATGCCCATAAACAATATTTATGGGAATTGGGTTTTCTTTTGTAAATAATGGATTGCCCTTGATGAGAGACGAATCAGAACTCTCTAAAAGTATAGAAAAACTGTTGATAAAGACAGAAAATTATGAATATTTTCAAGATTTAACATCTTCTTCATCTGAATTTTCTCCTTATTCTGTTCTACCTTCAACTAACGAGTTCTGTAAGAACTATCAACTACTAAACCCTCATCCTAATATTAAGGTAGTTCAGAAAGTAAATTCAAAGTTATTTTCTCATACACTGTCAAAAAGACTGTTTGAAGATACAGTGGGAGAACTTATCTATTCAGCTAATGAGTTAGAAAGAAAAGGCAATCAATTTCTAGAACATTCTTCTTTTTTAATTAAAGATGGATTCGGTGTTTCTGGTAAAGGAAATGTTCTTGTTTCTTCGCCACAAATTCTCAAAAGAATTGTTAAATATATTGCCAAACAGGAAAGTACAGGACAGGAAACAAGATTTCTACTAGAACCCTTTTTAGATAAACAGATTGATTTCTCTTGTCAATTCGAGATTGGCTCGAAAGGTCAAGTCAATATTAAATCTATCCAAAAAATGCAGAATGCGGGTTTTGCTTTTTCAGGAATTCAAACAGCAGAACCGGATTTTCAAGCAAAACTGGATCGATTAGGGTATTTTGCACAAGTTGAGGCGATCGCAGCAGCATTATATCAAGATAGCTATTTTGGCCCAGTTTGTCTGGATTCAATGGTGTTAAAAGATGGTAAGATTGTGCCTGTGGTAGAAATTAACGCTCGCAAGTCAATGGGTTTAATTAATCATTATATTGACCGTTTTCTATCCAAATTTTCTCGCCAAGGGTGTCTCATGTTCTTTTCTTTGGGATTAACCTATCCTGTAACCTTTAGCGAAATTATTGATAAAATGAGGCAGGAAAATATTTTATTTCTTCGAGATAAACCTAATGGAATTTTACCCCTGTCATCTCAAACTCTAGATCTGAACTGGAAATTATATAAAGATAGAAATTATAAAACATACAAGGGTAGGCTTTATGTTTCGATTGTATCTGATGATGAAGACAACAAAGCCTTGATTCTCACCAAAATGAATAAAATTTTTACAGATTTAGGGATTCAAAAATTTAACTAATAATTTTGAACAACTATGAGAACAGAAATCATTACTATCCTGTGTTCCGGTGCGTCATTAGGGGTTTATATTCCCGGTTTAGTTGCGAGTCAACAATTAAAAAATCGAGGCTTCAGTACAGAGGTTGTTGTTCTTGAAAATATTCTCCTAGAAGAAAAGCGAGATAATGTTCCTAAAACAAAATTTATCTTTCATCGAAATTTCTCATTTGCTTTAATGGCGCAGAAACTGGCCAAGGACATTACACCGAGTATTGATTCGGTTCGGGTTGCTGATTTATTAGTCACTTGGAAACAGGAAAGACGAAGACGATTTATGATTTTCTCTGGATTTTGGATACCCGTTATAGAGCAATATTTGCAGGAAATTGAAATTCCAGATATCTCCATCGATCTTTGCCACATGGACGCATCTATCTCTACATCATGGAAGTTGTATAATACTACCCATCCTGCGTTTCGAGATATTTGGTTCTTTAACTGGGAGAAGAAAAAACTATCCTATTATTTTCCGATTTCAGAGGATAGAATTGTACCCTATGAGAAGCGATTAAATCGGTTTCTCATTCATGGTGGAGGTTGGGGAGTTGGAACTTATAAAAATAAAATTCCGGAGTTAGAACAACAAGGAATTAAATTAGATGTAATTGCCTATGAACCCCAAGATTTAGAAAATCAAATAGAAGAAAACCGATATTTTATGATCGATCCAGAGTGGAAACCTTGGGAAAAAAATGACATGGGAGAACATCAGTTTCCACCTTTTGGAGAAGTTAAAGACGATGGTGAAATTGTGTTTGAAAATAACAAACTCTATCCCGAAGTCTACAGCTTAATTCAGCAAAGTCGAGCTATTATTAGTAAGCCTGGTGGTGCAACTTTAATTGATTCTTTGTCTGCGGCAACCCCTCTCATTTGGCTCGATCCCTATGGTGAATATGAGAATTATAATGGCTTGTTATGGGAAGCACTCGGATTTGCAATTTCCTACCAAAAATGGGCTGAATCTGGTTATTCTATAGATTTACTAGAACAGTTACATCAAAACTTACTACAGGCAAGAGCAGGGCTCGCTAGTTATGTTGATTATTATGCAAAAACCCATGGTTTATCTTCGCCTTCAATTAGATAGGGTTTGCTGAAAAAGTCTCTGGAGCGAAGCGAGAAGCCACACAGCTTGCTTTCATGATAGTGGGACTTAAACGAAAAATATGAGCAAAGTGGTGTATAATAGAGGGCAAGTAGGTATTAAAGGATTTGCATTAATCGTAGATGATACAGGACATAGAACTCGTGGTAATTTTACAGATGGTGTAGTTCGCCAGTACATTGAAGAAATAGGGAAAACAGATAATGGAATAGTCACTGTAACAACACATATATACGATGGGAAAATAAAGTTTACCATTAGATATAGAATTATACCAACACGCTAATTCGTTGGCAGAGGGAAAAAAGGATAAAGAATTCAAGAAAAAACCGGAATTAGCTTTAGAGTTAATAGATAAAAGTTTAGCAAGGGGATACCAACCAAAAATAATTCTAGTAGATGCAGGTTATGGAAATAATACAAGCTTTCTAAAAGAACTAGAAGAAAGGGAACAAAAATATTTAGTCCGAATAGCAAAAAATCGAAAACTAACAATGTTTGAGCTTAAATTTTGTTTAAGTCCCAATAGGGCGCTCGCGAAGCGATCTGCTCCGCAGCACGCGCCTGATCTCGGTTTCTAGACTTGTAGCTGTCCTTGGATTTTCCGGCAGTATTGTTGGATTGCTGGAAGTTCTATCTTCTGGATAAGGCGCTCCCGCAGGGAACTGGGTCGCAGCACGCGCTTGATGAAGATTTCCAGACTGGTAGCTGTCCTTGGATTTTCCAGCAGTATTGTTAAATCGTTGGAAGTTCTATTTTCTGGATAGGGTGCTCCCGCAGGGAACTGGGTCGCAGCACGCGCTTGATGAAGATTTCTCGACTTGTAGCTGTTCTTGGATTTTCTGGCAGTATCATTAAATTGCTGGAAGTTCTATTTTCTGGATAAGGTGCTCCCGCAGGGAACTGGGTCGCAGCACGCTCTTGATGAAGATTTCCAGACTCGTAGCTGTCCTTAGATTTTCTGGCGGTATTGTTAAATTGCTGGAAGTTCTATTTTTTATATAGGGCGCTCCCGCAGGTATCTGCTCTGCAGCACGCTCTTGACGAAGATTTCTAGACTTGTAGCTGTCCTCGAATTTTCTGAATAAGGCGA